>CATJIO010000057.1 GCA_949740725.1 uncultured Lachnospiraceae bacterium
CATGCCGGAAGGCTGATGCTGCAAAACCCCATCCACCCCCAGATACATCAGCAGGGTGAGGGAAAAGATCAGCGCTCCTTTGGCCGGCCTTGGATAATTAGTCCGGCCCAGCAGAGGATTAAAAATCACCGCTCCGCTCATCCGCATAAAAATCAGGGCAAACAGGATAAACATGAAGCATCAGCCTCCTACGATCAAACCGACCATCTGTCTTAAAAACTCCTGAAGAGACGCTAAAATCGTACTTCCTAAAAATCCCATAACTGCCAGAATCGAAAGGAATTTCGGCACAAAGGTCATGGTCTGCTCATTAATCTGGGTGGCGGCCTGGAAGATGGCAATCACCACGCCAACCACCATACTGGTGAGCAGGAAGGGCATGGTCAGCCTTAATGCAAGCTGAAAGGTATAATATAATGTATCCAGTATCTCTAAATCAGTCATTGAATTTTTCCTTTCTCTCTTCATCAAACTTCCCTAAGCTGCCAGGATGAGGCGCTATCGGTAAGCGCCTGCGATGCTGGTAAATAACAGCTCCCATCCGTTTACTGTCACGAAAAGCAAAAGCTTAAAGGGTAAGGATACCATGGCCGGCGGAAGCATTACCATACCCATGGACATCAGGGTGGTGGAAACAATAATGTCCACTAAAAGGAACGGCAGATAAATTAAAAACCCTGCTATGAACCCTTGCTTCAGCTCCGTGGTCATAAACGCGGGAACAACCACAGTTAACGGATAATCCTCCACATTCTCCTCCACGGCCGTACCCGATATCCGGACAAAATTATCCAGAGTATCCTTTTCTGTATTCCGCAGCATAAACTCCTTTAGTGGAACCACCATCCGTTCTATCGCCTCCTCCTGGGCAATCTCCTCCCGAACATAAGGCTGATAGGCTTCTTCATTAATCTGGTCCAAAACCGGGCTCATAATATACAAGGTTAAAAATAAGGCAATGCCCACCAAAACCATATTGGGCGGCGCCTGCTGAACTCCCATTGCATTCCTGGTAAAGGAAATAATGATGATGGTTCTGGTAAAAGAAGTCATCATCACTACGATGGAAGGCAACAATGCCGCAAAGGTAAGCAAAAAGATCAAGTCAAGGGCAGGAACATTCCCGCCATTTAACTGGGTCAGAAGGTCATTCATCGATATCTCCCCCTTTATTCTTATGGGGCGGCAGGTACTTTTCTAGCAGTTCCCGAAAAGGAGGCTGTACCGCGCTGGGCTGCTGAAATTCTTCTGCTGCCTGGAAATCATCATCCAGCTTTGTCAAAAGCCGAATCCCGGCCTGGCTGACACCCACCAGATAATAAGCATCTCTTACTTGCAGCAGAAGAATTTTCTGATTCTGTCCCACCTGGATATGTTCAAGCACCCGCATACTGCCGGAGGCGGAAGATTTCACCCACTGCTTCCCTAAAAGTCTGCTGCAGTAATAGGCCAGCAACAGTACTCCTAAAACGGTAAACGCCGCCTGAAATAATGTCAAACCTTCCATACTATAAGCTTTCCGGATTGATTTCCCTTGATACGATTTCTGTGATACGGATGCCGAAGTTATCCTCTACAACTACGATATCGCCTTTTGCGATACACTGACCATTGACAAACAGGTCTACCTGCTCGCCGGCCATCTTATCCAACACAACCAGGGTTCCCTGGGTAAACTCCAAAATGTCACGAACCAGTCTCTTGGTCCTGCCGATTTCTACAGAAACCTCTAAAGGCACCTTCATCAGCATCTCCTGGTTCGCCTTATCCTCTTCGCCACCATCTGCAGTATCATAAACCGGTGAAGACTCTAAGGGACGGATAATGGAACTGCCTCCAGAAGCGGGAGCGGAGGATTTTGCCGGTTCCTGTGTCTTTACCTGCTTCATCATCTCCATCATCTGCATCTGTGTCTGCTGCATCTGATTCATCAGCTGAATCATCATAGGATCGCTTCCCATAGGAGGGTATCCATAGTAAGGCGCTTGAGCGCCTGGCTGCCCTGCCGGATAAGGGGCTGGTATTGGCGCTGCTGGCGCGGGAGTGGGAGCTGGCGAAGGGTTTACTGGGGCAGATGGCGCTGCTGGCTCTGCTCCGCCGGACATTCCTGCAAGCATAGCATCCAGTTCCGCCTGAGACATAGAAGCTCCTGAACCACCAGAAGGCGCTGCCGGAGTTGGCTCTGGCTCCGCGCCGCCAGACATTCCCGAGAGAAGGGCGTCCAGCTCTGCCTGAGACATGGATCCGCCAGATCCACCGGAGGGCGCTGCCGGGGCTGGCTCTGGCTCCGCGGGAGCAGGCGCTGGGGCTGGCTCAGATGCCGCCGCCCCCAGAGAAGCCTCAAAGGGCGCTAAGAGCCGCTTGGACAGCTCAGCTGACATGATATTCATAAACTCACTGTTCAGCTTATCCTCAATCTCCAGGCGGAAACGAACCACTACCATACCGCCTTCTTCGGTAAAATACTTATCTTTAAACTCTTCCGGTTCCCCGATATCGAAGGACTTGGGAGTAGAAATATTTACAATCGTTCCTAAAAATTCCGAAAGGGCTGTTGCGGAGGCGCCCATCATCTGGTTCATTACCTCGCAGATAGCGCTGATATGGAGCTCGTCCATCTCAAAGGGCTCTGCTGTGGTCGCCTCCCCCATCATCGTATCCACGATGATCCGCACATCCTCCCGGCGGAACATCATGATATTTTTGCCTTCCAGGCCCTCTACATAATCAATCTCTACACCAATGGCCGGCTCCAAACGCTTAAACTCAAATTCTTCTTTCCGGATAACCGATACTACCGGTGTGGTAATATTTACCTTGGTGCTTAACATCGTTGAAACTGCTGTAGCCGAGGCGCCGAGACTGATATTCATAATTTCGCCTATGGCATCTAGTTCCATTTCATTAAAGCTGCTAGCGCCCATCTCTCAATCTCCTTTATCATTTATTCTTCTGGCCCGGCCTTATTTGCCGATTTCCAACGCTTTCTGCGCCATCAGCTTCATAGCATTCAACGCGGTCACATTGGCCTCATAGGATCTGGTAGCAGACATGCTATCCACCGTCTCCTTTAAGAGATCCACATTGGGCATGGTAACAAAACCATTCTCATCTGCATCTGGATGATTGGGATTATAAACCTGCTTCATCTCCCGATCATCCTCCACAATTCCAGCTACGCGGACCCCGGCATTCCTGCTGGCAAAGCCCTTTCCCTGTGAAACATTGCGGAGCGCTTCTTTGAAGGAACCTGCCCCATAACTTTCAAACAATACATCTTTTCTCCGATATGCACCGCCTCGCTCCGTTCTGGTGGTATCGATATTGGCGATGTTCTCTGCCGCGATATCCATCCGGATGCGCTGGGCACTGAGGGCGGATGCACTGATATCAAATGAACTTAAAAAAGCCATTGTCTTCCTCCTGCCCAGGCTATTTGCCTAAAATCGTATTTACAGTCTGAACGATACGCTCCGCATTAAAGGGCTTTACAATAAAGTCCTTGGCGCCAGATTTAATCGCATCCACTACCATACCTTCCTGGCCCATAGCGGTACACATCACAATTTTTGCATCTGGATGACTCTCCCGAATCTTCTTTAAAGCCTGGAGTCCATCCATATTGGGCATGGTAATGTCCATGATTACCATATCCGGCTTCTCCTCCTCATACTTCTTTACCGCTTCCGCACCGTCCTGGGCTTCTACGAAATTATCATATCCACTTTTGGTCAGCGCATTCTTTACCATCATCCTCATAAACGCAGCATCATCAACCAGCATAATTTTCGCCATTTTGTTTCCCTCTCTTTTCTATAATTTCTATAATTTGTATTTTTATTCAGACGCAGCCTGTTCCATTCCTATGGTCAGGGAATCCTCTTCCAGAAGATCCGTCCCATCCTGAGAAACTGCTTCTTCATAAAGCCTCCGGCTAATCCGGATAGCTACGTTCTTTTTAAATAATCCCATCTTACCAGTAAACCAGGGCTGTCGTCCCACATACAGCTTCACATCCTTGTCTTTGGGCTTATTCATGTCAATTACATCGCCCACCTTCAGATGATAAATGTCGCTTACATCAAGGAGCACCGTACCCAGCTGGCCGGTAATGGGAAGCTGTGACTGACGAATATTGTCAAGAATGGTCTCCCGGTTATCTTCATAAGCGTAGCCCTTGGCAATACGTTTGCTGGTATCCATGGTCTGGAAGATTGCTTCCAGCAGAGTTCCCGGGATACAGATCCGTATCTTTTCCACGGCAAGCCCTGCAAGATCCACATTCAGGTGGATGATCGCAACGGTTTCATCTACACCTACATCCTGAATCATACTGGGATTATCCTCAAGGCGCTGCTCTTTAAATTCGACGGACAAATGATTGGAGAATCCGTCTTTCAACGCCTGGATCAGGTAAGAAAGGATCCTGCGGTACAGCGCGGTCTCCACATCAGAGTACCGGTAACCTTCCTTCACCTTCACCACTTCCTCCTGGCCACCCAGCATGTGATCAATCAGAGTAATCACCAGCCCAGGGCTGACAAACATCATCAGAGGAACCAGCTGCCTGCTATAGTTGGGCATGATCGTATCAACTAATGTGACCATGTCATTTTCTTTAAGAGAGTTCACAAACTCGTAATAACGCCGCTCCTGAACCTCCATCACGGTAATATCGGTCATAACACGGAATACGCCATTCACCCGTGATGTAATGATTCGCGCATAATTCTCGAAAACGCTGGTGAGGATTTTCATCTTGTCCTTGGTGAACTTTCTGGGACTGTAAAAATCATACTTGCTGTATTTTACTGTCTCCATCTCCACCTTTGTTTTCGTTTTCACCGCCGCCTTCTCATCCTGCACACTCTCCGCCGGCTTTTCTTCGCCGCCGCCTGTCTGCATCGATTTCAGTAGGGCGTCTATCTGACTTTGGGATAATACGTCTGCCATCTCTGAAAGCCACCTTTTCTCAATTCTATTCTTCCGGCTGCGTGTGGCCGCCGGCGCATGTTAAGAAGCTGACGGTTCTAAAAGCTGCTCTGATCCTTCCGGAATTTCCAGAGATTCTGGAGATTCCGGGATCATACTGCCTTGCCCCTCCATACTGCCACCCTCGATTGTCGTAAACCCTTCTTCCGACGGCTTCCCGATTCCATCGGTTATCGTCATCGAGTCTGCGTTCATATCGCTGTATATCTCTTCGTAAAATTCATTCATGCTCTTAATATCCGCGCCCTTATCCACAATCAGGAACTCTACCCTCCGGTTTTTAGCTCTTCCCTCCTGAGTCTGGGAGGTATCCACCGGGCGGAACTGGCCATAGCTGATGCCCACCAGCTTACTTGGGTCAATGATATCCTTGGTCTGGATATATGCCGCCACCTCTGCAGAGCGAAGGGAGGAAAGCATCCGGTCGGTCCTGGCGCTACTGTATAAGTCCTCGCTGACCTGCGCCGTATGTCCCATAATTTCGATCTGGGAAATATTTTCCGCCTGGGGTGCAATGACATTACAGAATACATCCAATACCTGGGTAGCTTCGCTGGTGAGCACCGAGCTGTTTCCAGTGAAGAACGCCTGGTTTTCAAACGCCACAAAGGTATAGCCATCTCCTCGGGACACTGACGCGCCGTCGATGCCCGCCTCATTTAAGGCTTCAATAAGGGCCAACACCATCTGATCCAACTCTTCCTCGATGGTGGGCTCATCCTCTACCTGGAGGGAACCAGACACGTCAAACTCGCCTTCCGCGATATTCTCATTAATGGCGATCTGTTGGGTATCGCCAGCATTGGGAAAAATACTTTTTACAAAGACTTCCCATTTCTGCTGGTTAATATCGGACATAGAGTACAGCATTACGAAAAAACACAAAAGCAGGGTGACCATGTCGCCATATGTATCCATCCAGCTTCCGCAATCCTCGCCGCCTCCGCCGCCTTTCTTTCTCCTACTCATTTTGCCTCTTCACCTCCGCCGCTCTTCTGAGCCTTCAGCAGAAGCTTCTTCTGCTGGGATTGTTTCATACATGCCAGAAGTCGCTCACGCAGATACTGGGGATTCTCGCCTGCCTGGATGGCCATAATCCCTTCCACTACCGTGGCACAGTAAAGCTCCTCCTCCGCCTGGCGGACTCTCAGCTTTTTGGCGATAGGCTGGCAGATAATATTGGCCAGAGCACTACCGTAAAAGGTGGTGATCAATGCTACGGACATATCTTCACCTAAACTGCTGGCGCCGCCGCCTCCGTCTAAATTAAGACCTTTCAGCATGTTAATCAGACCGATCAGCGTACCAATCATACCAAAGGCAGGGGCATAGGAGGAGGCCTTCTCATAGATTCCGGCCGCCTCGTCATGCCTCGCCATCATATCATCCATCTGTTTTTCCAGCGCATCCCGCACTTTGTCGGGATCGCTGGCATCCACAATCATGAGAACACTTTGCTTGAAGAACGGATCCTTGATCTCCTCTGCCTTTTCCTCCAAAGCCAGCAGGCCGCTCTGTCTGGCCAGCATGGCCAGATCCACCATCTGATCCACCAGCTTGGGAATATTATATTTTTTCCCTCTGGTAAGCACCACAAAATGCTTTGGCACGTCTTTTAACAGACGGAAGGGGTAACTGGCGACTATGGCGGCGATAGTGCCTCCTACTACGATCGCCAAACTCTGTAAATCAATAAAGTTTCCGATCTTGCTCATGCCGATTCCCCATAGACACAGGGCTACGGCCATTATAAAGCCAATGATTGTTGACACATCCATGTCTTTTTCCTCCCTAAATCAAAATACTTCAGACATTGCGCTGGTCCCCATATACGACACAGCTCTGTACAAATGCCTTTATCTGCTCTAAAACGGAATCAGCAGAATCCTTTACAAGGAAATAGTAACCATTCATCATCTTAATCTTTGTTTCAGGGATTGATTCCATTGACTCTATCTGAAAAATGCTTAAATAAAGTTCCTCGCCGTTTAACCGTGTTACCTTAATCATTCCTTTTCCTCCGCCATCGGATTTACGGATTCCTCCGTCGGCTGGAGCAGCGCCGTTTGGTTCGCGGGCTCCTGTCCTGGCCATTCTGTCCTTCCGTGCTTCTCTGGCTCTGTCCATTATCTTCTGATCTGCACTTCTTCGTTTTCTCATGATTTTGCTTCTTCTGCTTTCCTGCTTTGAGGAGGAAAGCCTATTTTCGTTTACTTTTAATTATCGCTTCATCGCTACCAGGTCAGACAGCATCTCGTCGCTGACCGTAATCATCTTGGAATTCGCCTGGAATCCACGGTGGGTGGTAATCATGTCGGCAAACTCTTTCGCCAGGTCTACGTTGGAAGCTTCGATGTAGCCGGCCATAAGCTCGGAAACATCGCCGCCTGCTACATTAGAATCTGCGCGGCCGGTATTATCCGAATCACTTGCCTTATAATACGTGGCGCCACCCTTGGTCAAACCTTCCGGGTTCTGGAACGTAATAATGGCAACTTTTCCCAAAGAAGTCCCGGGATGTGCATCCCCGTTTTTATCTGTAATAGTTGCTGTAATTTCACCTAACTTATTAATGCTGACATTCGTCGCCTTTAATGCAGGATCAGGGTTGCCATAATTAACATAATACCGGTCAGCTCCTGATGCTGTAGTTGCCTTTGTTATATCACCTGAAATACGAATTGGAACTACCTTTGTACTATCCTTGACTGTACCATCATCATTTATATTCGCAGGATCATATCCATAAACAAAGTTGCCATTTCCATCCACAAGATAGCCCTGGCTATCAATATTAAACTGTCCAACTCTGGTATAATCCCAATCCATGCCACCTTTGCTGAAGGTAGCCGTCCCAGCTGTTGGCTTAGTTGAACAAGTTAAGAAAAATCCTTCTCCATTAATAGAAGCATTCAGCCCACCCACATAAGACGGTGTGCTGGCAGTCATATCCATGCCGATGGTTCCCATCAAGGTACCGTAACCAAACTGAGCCGCGTTGGAACCGCCGGCATCTGCAGTTCCGGATGTAGAAGCGGATGAGGTCTGATACATTGCTTCCTTAAAGGTATAGGTCTGCGCCTTGAAACCAAAAGTGTTTACGTTGGCGATATTGTGGCCAACCACATCCATCTTATTCTGGTGGGCTTTTAAGCCTGCAACTGCTGAATCCATTGCTCTTAACATAGTCTCATTTTCCTTTCTTTGCCGCCCCCTCTGCCTGTCGGGCTGAGGGGATAAGCATCCTCGAAAGAGGGCCTGCTTACATTATAACGGCACTGTCAATATTAGTAAATACCCTTTCCCGCATATCTTGCTGGGACATGGTGGTAACTACTGTATTATTAGGTACGTTAACGATAAAAATGCCTTGGGATCCGATTATCGCCACGTCCTTAGCGCCTTTCTTCCTGGCGCCTTCCACGGCGTGCTCTAAGTCGCTCATCAGCTGACTGTCTACGGCGATTCCCCGCTCATTCATACGTTTTGCGGCATGCTTGGAAAAATTCAGGCCTACCTCTGCCCTTTCCTGGAGCATTTTGTGAAATTCTGCCTGATTCCCCCTGGTTCCGGACGTTTCGGTATGCTGAGTGGGGATGTGGGATTGCCTGCTGGCATATAACCGCATTTCATTGATATCCATAACATCCTCCTTCTTCCAGAAGCCATTGCCTGTTACTGCTTGTTTTCCCCCTGATTATTCCCTGCTTGGGCCGGATACGTTTTTCGCGCTGGGCGGCTCTTCCTTGTCACCTTCACTGCCGCCTTCTTCGCCTTCCCCGTCTTCCTCATCCTTTTCCGCGTATGGATCCGGAATCTTTCCAATACCCAACAGATGGGACAGCTGATAATTCTTCGTGTCGCCCTCCAGCCGGATAGTCGGGGAGCCCGAGGTAAAGTCTACACTTTCCACCTTAGCATATTTTACACCTATTGGCGTCTCTTGTCCATACTCATTTTCTTCTGTAACCGCCATGGTCACTTCCTTGCCTAACAGTCCGCCCGCATAAGTCTGGGTGGTTGCCGAGGTAGAGGTATCAATAGCGGTAGTCATGCTGGTCAAGGACTGTACCATGGCCATCTGGGTCATCTGAGCCATCAGTTCGCTGTTATCCATGGGATTGGTCATGTCCTGATTCTGTAATTGAGCTGCCAGGAGCTTGAAAAATCCCGTCATGGAGATAGTATTCTTGTCATTTGCGGATGCAGAGTACGTGCCACTTATATATGGGGAACTTGTTCCGCTGATTTCACCTAATTCTGCCATTTAGTTCGCCTACCTTTCTTCCTATCTCATCCGTGTTAAGATTCTGTTAAATTAACCCCAGCCGAAGCTGCTGTGCAAAGGAATCGGCCTGCTGCTTTTCTTCCTTCTTCGGATGCTGCTCTCTTCCCTCTTCCCCTTGCTGCCTTCCGTCAGGCTCTCTGTCGTAGCCTTCCTGGTTCTGCTGGGGTTGCTGGGTGTAGATCAGCGTTTCCTGGCCGGTCTTTTCTTCCAGGATGGAAGCGATTTCTGCAGCCTTTTGATTTAAAAGTTCCAAGGTTTTGGGATTGTTCGCCATAATGGATACGGCTGCCCGGTCTCCCTCATAGACTAAACGGATGGTAAGCTTGCCTAAAGACGCCGGCTCCAACTCTACGGTAAGGGTCTGGCCTTGTTTCAAGACGTTTCCTGCCAAGGTTTTTCCTAAGTCCTGGGGCAGGGTCTCCGGGGTGGTCTTTAAGGGGATCTCCGTCCTCTGGACTGAGAATTGCTCCTGTACCTGCTGGCCAAAGAGACGCATGCTCTGTGCGCCGGCGGCCATCTGGCTTTCCCCGCTGGTTTCCTGTGGGCGGGAAGTCTGCTGGCTCTGGGTATTCGTCAAGTCGTCTCTCTCTCTGGAATCGGATGTGCTCTGATTCTCATAAGGGGCTTCCTTTTCCGTTACCTGATTCACTGGCTGGGGCGTGGTTTCCTGTACAGCTTCGGTTTTTGAAGTATTCTGAGAAGTCCCTTCATTTCGAAGGCTAGCCGGTATCTCCGTAGCTACGGCCTGCTCCCCCTGGATGGGCTGCGCCATTTCCTCTATGGGAAGAATGGTTTCCTCCAGCATCGGCTCTGGGGCCATGGCTCCATCACTTTGAATGGCATCCACTGCCTGCTCAGGAAGGAATTCCTTCACTGGCTCTGTGATGTTCTCCTCTGGCTGGGAAAGGAACCCTGCCATCATGGCTGCGGTTTGCTGCAGCGTGGCTTGCTGTAAGGCTTCTTTGGAGCTTACTTCTTCCTCCTGGCCATCCTTGGCGTCTTCCGACTTTTTCTCCTTGGTCTCCGCCTTGGATTCCGTCCCCAAAGTCTTCGGGCTATCCTCGGTCTTCTTCCCTTCGCTGGATTCAGCCGCCGTCTCCTTCTTGACCTGGAGAAGCTTGATAAAGTCATCCGTCTTCTCGGAAACCTTCAGGGATGAGCGAGTGTTTGCCGCGCCTGCCTTGACGCTCTGGGAGGGGGTTAGCTTTACTGCTCCCTGCATTTTATTCCTCCTTTCTGCTATTAAAATATGAATGAAAGTAAAAAAAGTATCTATGATCAACCGCTTATTGATGCGGATGTCACCTTGAATTGTGATAAATGAACATCAACTGCCCTTGTGCTGATGGCGGATACGCAAAGTGGTGTTGGATACAAATTCCTCGATAAACGCCTCGTCCGCCTTCATCACTGCCTTCTGATATTCCTGATATTTCTTATCCTTGAGCTTTTCGAACTTGGAAGTATCTACCTTGGCGGAAATAACTTCCTGCTTCTTGGCGACCTCCTGTCGTCTTAATTCCTTCAGCCGCTCCTTCTCGTAATCGATAATCTCTTCCATCCGACCGATACACATGTCAAACAGCCGGTAATTTTCAATGGAAGCCCCTTCTTCCTTTACCCGGTCAAAGTCACTTTCATAGCTTACCAGCTCCTTGTTCAGCCCACGGATTTCTTCCTGCTTTTGATTCACATTCTGGATAATGGCGGCATGCTCAGTTTTTAAGTTATCCAGAACCTGGGTCTTATAGGCTAAGACAGTATCCAGCCTGTATTGAAACTGTTTCAATGTTTTATCCTCCAAAATCAGCCAGTAATTGCTTGGATACGCTCCAAGGTTTCTTCATAGGAGAAACGCTCGTTGATCCCCTGCTGCAAAAATGCATTAATGGCATTGATTTTGGAAACCGCCTCATCTAAGGCCGGGTTCGCCCCTCTCTTGTATGCACCGATGGAAATCAGGTCAGCATTCTTCTGGTATATGCCCAGAATATTTCTCAGACGGGAGGCCAGCCTTTGGTGCTCCTCCGAGACGATCTCCACCATCAGACGGGAGATGCTGGCTCCGATGTCAATAGCCGGAAAATGATTTTCATTGGCCAGCTGACGGCTCAGGACGATATGACCGTCCAAAATACCTCTGACCGTATCGGATATAGGCTCATTGGTGTCATCGCCTTCCACCAGAACGGTGTAAACTCCGGTGATAGAGCCCTTCCCGAAATTCCCACTTCGCTCCAAGAGCTTGGGGAACTCCGCATAGATGGAAGGAGTATAACCTCTGGCAATTGGGGGTTCGCCGATTGCCAGGCCGATCTCTCTCTGAGCCATGGCATAACGGGTCAGGGAATCCATCATCAGCAGGACATCATATCCCTGATCCTTAAAGTATTCCGCAATGGTCGTGGCCACTAAGGGGCACTTCATCCGGAGCATAGCTGGCTGATCCGAGGTGGCAACTACCAGCACAGAGCGGCGCATGCCCTCCTCTCCCAGATCCTTCTGGACAAACTCCAGAACCTCTCTTCCACGCTCGCCCACCAGGGCGATCACATTGATATCCGTCTTTACATTCTTAGCAATCATTCCCATCAGGGTACTTTTCCCCACGCCTGATCCAGCAAAGATACCGATTCTCTGGCCTTTCCCGATAGTGTTCAGGCCATCAATAGCCTTCACGCCGAATTCCAGACGCTCTCTTATGGGAGGACGATTTAATGGATTAATATATGGACTTTGTACGGTATAGAATCGGGAGGAGGTAAAGCCATCTCCTCCGTCAATGGGCTCTCCCAGAGCATTGATGATCCGCCCCCGGAGAAAATCCCCCACCGGGACCTTTAACCGCCTGCGGGTATTCCGGACAAAACTTCCGGAAGCGATTCCGCTAGTGGCCTCGTAGGTCATCAGCTGGATCTTCCCATCCTTAAAACCCACCACCTCTGCCGGCATCTGACGGTTTTGCTCTTCGTTATAGATCATCACAATGTCACCGATGCTGGAACGGCCGCCGGATGCCTCCATAGACATCCCCACCACATTTTCTATTTTCCCGATATGGCTGACGGTCTCTGACTTATTCACCAGCTGGGGTATCTTATCAAACATACATGGCTCCTATATTATATCCGTACATTCTCTAAAATGTCCTTAATATTTTCGATTTGGGTATTCACGCTTACATCCACAATCTCTTCTGGCATCTCGATGATACAGCTCCCCCGCTCCTCTTTATCCATCACAATGAACTTGATGTTATCGGAAAGGTGGGATAATTCATCTAGGATGTCGGCATCGGCCTCCATCATCAGGTCATAATCGCACTTATTGATGTAAATCTTTACCCATGCTGTCTTCTTCAGCTTTTCTGTGGCGGAGATAATCATCTGTTTGATTACCTCGCCGCTGGAGCGAAGGCTGATATGGATCACTTTCTCACCGATAGCAATGGCACAGTCCTTTAATTCATCCAGATACATGCGGACACATTTTTCCTTTGCAATGTCCACTGCGCGAAGGGCTTCCTTCATGTCTCCCCGGAACTCCTCCATCTGGGCGTCAAAGGCCTCCTGGCATTCCCGCCTGGCCTTTTCTCCGCCTTCTCGGTAACCATTCTCATAACCTTCTCGAAAGCCTTCCTCTTTTGCCCTGGAAAACTCCCGCTCTGCTTCTTCCCTGGCGCGGGTGACAATCTCCTCGGCCTGGCGTCTGGCATCTGCCAGAGCCTGCTCGGCCTCTTCCTTCCACTGCTCTCTCAACGCTGCATCTAGATCCGGCTGCTCTTCTGTCTCTGGATCCCCGGGTTCCAACTCCTGAGGAGGTGAAGTCTCCTCCTCTCCCACTCGCCTTCCGTCTTTTGTATAGCGGGGAAATATGGCTTTTCTCGCTACCGCGTCCGAGGAGGAAATGGTAGCCTCAAGGGGAAGTATGTACTGTTCCACCACACTGCCTGTATCCGGACATTTGATAACCCGTTTAGACGATGATGTCATCTTCTCCTCCTGCCTTCTTGATAATTACCTCGCCTCGCTCCTCCAGATCGCGGATCTTATTCACAATACGCTGCTGTGCTTCTTCCACATCCTTTAAGCGTACATTGGTGGTTATCTCTAAGTCGCCACGGACCGTATCCGCCATACGCTTTGACATATTGTTGAAGAATATCGTCCTCATCTCCTCGGAGGCATTCTTCAATGCATACACAATATCCTTGGCATCGCAGTCCCGGACAAAGCGCTGTACAGATCTGTCGTCCATATCCAGAATATTCTCGAACACAAACATTTTGTCCCGAATCTCCTGAGCCAGTTCGGGATTCCGCTTGCCCAATTCGTCGAAGATCTTTCGCTCGCTGCTTCGATCTACGTGGTTCATCATATCCGCCACATAGTCCACACCACCCAAGCTCATATTGTCCTCGCTGGTGATAATGGTAGCAAACTTACGCTTCATCTCCTCTTCTACAATGGAGATAGCCTCCGGAGATACCCGATCCATGCGGGCCATGTTTTCCACGGTCAGGATCCTCTTCTCATCCGGCAGTTCTTCCAGCACCTGGGCCGCCTGCTCTGGATCCATATAGGCCAGAATCAGGGCAATGACCTGAGGACGCTCATTCTGCAGAAGGGAGAGAAGCGCCTTAGGATCTCCCTTCATGAAGAAATTAAAGGGCTTCGACTGGAGCGTCTTGGAAACCTTTTCCAAAAGATTTCTGGCAGTAGATTCGCCAAAAGCTTTCTCCAGTACGTTTCTGGCGTAGTCTAAGCCGCCGTCTGTCATCATCTTATGTGTCAGGCAAAGCTTATAGTACTCATCCAGGGTAGCCTCTACCTGGGAGTTATTGGTTTTTCCCAGCTTCGCCACCTCAAAGGTCAGCTCCTCAATGTCTTCCTCACTCAAATATTTATAAATCTGGGATGCACGGTCAGCCCCTAAGGATACCACCACCAGAGCCGCCTTGCTCTTTACATCCAGTACGACCGCTTCCTCGGCTTTACCTTGACTGCTTTCGATTTCTTCGCTCACCGCCATCTCCCTCCTCTCCTCTCAGCCAGCTCTGAATCAGCTTCGCCGCGATCTGTGGATTCTGATCCACAAAATCTCCGATATTTTGCTTTAAGCGCAGGCTGCGCTGCATCTTAAGGTTAAGAATCTCTTCATTCTTCGTGAACTCATCCTCCTCCGGATTCAAACCGGAATCGCCAAGCATCCTGGGGCCATCCTCTCCGGCCTCTTCCTCCGGCTCCACGCCGGCAAGCTCGGTAATCCCCTCTTCCTCCAGCTCATCGGCCTCCAGCACCAACTGCTTTTTCTTCTTATGGCTGCGAATCAGCAGCAGGATAATTACCAGAAGCAACAGTAAGATCCCGGCTCCAATAGCCACCAGGATAGGCCAGGGAACAGTCTCCACAAGCTGGCTTACCACACTCTTTGTCTCAGGCGGCGGCAGGACGGGAACTTCCTCCTGCTCCAAAGGCACCCGGACAATGGTGATCTTGTCATTCATCACTTCCAGGGGGATACCTGCAGAGTTTGCTACCAAACGTACCAGGTTATCCTGAGTAACGCTTTCCATATTATTGGCCAGGATGGAAACGCCGATGGAAGTATCCTCAAGCACGCCGGGATCAATCTGACGCTGCTCCTTCAACTGGTTGTAAAGCCATACTCTGGAAGCACTGCCATTGGAATAGCTGTCATCCACCTGGCCGGTTCCGTCCTCGTTGGTGTATCGCGGAGTGTCTGCGTTTGCGTCAGCTCCCACCAACCCGCCGGCATCCTGGCTGGCAGAGTTGGTGCTCTCATTATACACATCCTCTGTTTCCAGAAGGCCCGTCTTATCTTCCTCGTCAATCTTCTCCGGGGTGGAATACTGGGTGCTCTCCTGGATCAGGCGTTCCATATTCAGGGTTCCCTTTACAGAAACCGCCACATTTCCTGAGCCGTAAATCTGCTCCAGAACACGCCGTACATTCGCTGCGATATTGCTCTCCACTAAGCTGGTAAGGCTGGTGAGATCCGTAGCGGAAGCGCTGCCAGAGGAATCTGTGGCATCGCCTCCCACCTCCAGCATAGTCGCCGCGTCATATACGGTTACACTGGTAAAGTCCATCCCCCGCACAGAATGGGAAATCAGATTCTTTACTGCCTGCGCCTTCTCCGGGGTCAGGGTCCGATCCCCCTGCATGGTAATCACCACGGAAGCTGTGGCTTCGCTGGCAGAATTATCTCCCAGGGCGAACCGCTGACTCTCCGGTGCAACCACGGTTACCTTGGCATCCATAACGCCATCAAAGAGGCGGATGGTAGCTCCCAGGCGATCCTGGAGATCGTAAAGAGTGATCTGCTCCTTATCGGACTCGGTAGTCATGAGCCCGGTATTCTTCAGATACATGTCATATGTAAAGCCGCTCTTGGGATAACCTTGGCTTAAAAGGTTCGCCCTGGTCTGATCCACGGCGGCCGCAGTGACTCGTATAGCTCCCTCATCGCTGTTATACCGGTAATCAACCCCCTCTTCTTGAAGAAGACTGACTACCTGCTGGGCCTCTTCCTGACTCAGGCCAGTAAACAGGGTGCTATAATCCGTCTTCTTCCCCATATTCAGGGCAATAATCGCAGCTGCTGCCAGGATGATGGTTCCCGCCGCGATGATAATTATCATTCTTCGGGTCTTTTCTGCCAGCTTCTGCCAGCTTTCTTTCAAATTCTGCACGTCTTTATCCAACCTTTATTATATTATCCATAGCTAAAACTTAATCAAAGATTTATACGTTAATCTTAATCAGCTCATTATAGGCTTCCAAGGTTTTATTTCGGAGAGAAATCATCACGTCCAGACTTAACCCGGCCTTCGCTTCCGCAATAGGAAGGGTGTGGGCATCATCCAGCTGACCCGTAGCTAAAAGATACTGCTTATGCTCCACATCCGCCTGAGTTTCCTTTACCTGATTAATGGTATTTTTAAAAATGTCTTTAAACAGCGAGGCCTCTGCATTCACCTCCGCCGTATGCTGGGTTTCTTGCTGGATGCCGATGGAATTCCATGGCATCATCGGTGTTATAAAAGCTGCTCCTTCCATTGCTGCCTCCCTGTTAATTAAAATGTCTTCGCCGCACTTCTCAGGCGTGTAATGTCATTGTTCAATGAGCTTAACATGTACTGGTACTCGTAAGCCGTGCGTACCACCTCTATCTGCTCCTGATCCATATCGATATTATTCCCGTCCAGACGGCTAGACTCATCCCAAGTAATGTGAAGCTGGGCCCGGGATGAATCAATGGCCTGAGACACCGCGCGTTTGGGCGTCCGTCTATTCTGATTGGCGTCAGAAATCTTCTTCCCCAACGCCTCCTCAAATGTTATGTACTGCGACTTAAATCCCGGAGTGTCCACATTTGCAATATTATTCAGCGATACCGACTGCCGGGTCCATAGATAATCCAGAACCTTCTCTGTGAGTGCAACACCATTCCCATAAATCCCTGACATATCCTTAATCCTCTCTTTAAACCATGTCGTTCATTTCACATAGCTGCGCAGGCCGTTTCCTTTTCCATGAATGAAATAAAGGAGGAATTTTTGCGCATAATAATCCCCTCCCAGCCTGCCCATATCTATTTTATTCTGCCACAATATTTATCCACTGTCAAGAACCTATTCTTGATTTTTTACTAATTTTCGCTGGAAATCTTTTCATTATTTCCATCTTAAAATCCATTTAATTTTTTCGCAATTTGGCAGAGTTTTCGCGGGATTTTCACATAATTTTAACTGTCTCTGCCCTGTTTTCTGCGATTTATCGCCCTACAAAATCTTTCACATTTTCTTAAATTAAAGTGGAAAAAGCCCCGGCAGGATTTCCTGCCGGAGCCTTACCACTGGGCCGCGTCCAATTACGCCAAAATATTCAGCATGGACACGGCATAATAATTGCTTAAATTGTAAGCGCCGCTTTTAGCGAAGCTTGCAAACTGCAAAAAGGAATCGGACATAGTAGAATTCTTCTTTCCCGCATTGGCGCCGGAAGTAGAAACACGCTCCGCCTTGGTGGATTCATTGTAGCCGGTGCTGCTGCTTCCAACGATCTTATCTACAGAAGAATCCAAAACAGAAGTAGCCTTATTGCCGACGCGCTCAGCCAGGCCAAACTGCCCGCCTAATAAGTCTTTTACATAGCCCGGATCCTTATCAAAGGCTTCGCCCAAAGCTTCCTTATCTACCTTGATCTTGCCGTTGGTGTCATAGCTCATACCCAGAGCCTTTAAGGTCTTTTCATTGGGCATCATTCGCTTGAACGCATCCAGCTGCGCCCCGATACCGCTGCCCCGATCCTGGTTATTTGACAGAAGGTTGGTCGTATTATTATACTTATCCACAAAATCCGTTACCGCCGAAATTACCTCATCTCTGGCCTTAGTCACCTGGTTCTGATACTTCTCATCATCTGGATGCTTGGCTGCCTCGGCTAGCGCATTTTCATACTTGGAAAATACGTTGTCCTTGTTGCTGGCCTGAAGCTTAGATGCCGCTGCCTCCAAATCCTCTAATGTGCTCTGATAGCTTAATAAAAAGGTGGAGGTGCTGGCAGAGCTGGTCACATTGATGCCAGTGCTGGGCTTGCTGCTGGAGGTACTGGATGTGGAAGACGTAGAGGATGTCTTTTGATCCAGATCTTCTTTCAGCTTTTCTGCTTCCGCATTTGCCTTATCCGTCCAGCTGGAACTGTTTAGCATGTCATTCTGGTAATTATTATAGCTATAGCCGCTATAATTGTAAGATGAAACTCCGTTGGTTGACATATTTTCTCTCCTTTCTGGTATAAAATACCGATTTATATTCTATATATCGGCTTTTTACCATGAAAAATAAGAAGAATTACAAGGCGCAAACCAGCTCTTTTCTCTATGATTTTAGTCAATATCCATTAACTCGAAATCCTCGTCCGCCGGCTCCTGGATGGCTGGCTCCTCCTCCACTTCCTCGAAGTCAAAGTCTTCCTCCTGTCCATTAATCTGGGATGCCGCCATCTCTATCTCCGGAGACATCGAGGGCCGGGTGAAGCGCTCAAGCTGTCGGAAGCTCTCTTCCTCGTCCTCCTCTCCCAGCATATACCGCTCCTCGCGGCTCATGGTTCCTTTCTTGGGGCTGCGCTCTTCCTCTGGACGTCTCTCCTCTGGATAAAAGGAACCTCTGGATTCTTTTGGCGCCTTACCGGAATTTCGGGTCACCAAAAGCACGATCACCAGGATCAGGAGCACTGTGGCCACTGCCGCCAGAGCGATGATTAAGTACATACGAAGCTGATAATCATCCAACAAGTCATTATACTGCTGGATAATCGCCTCGGTCTCCTCTTTCGTGTATCCGGACTGAGCCACCGGATCAGTGAAGTAGCGCTGGATGGTCTTCTCCGTCAGATCATACCGGTAGAAATTCCGCTCGCCGGCTGCATTCATCGCATAGAAGATGCAATACTGATGCTCAGCTTCCGCCGCCCAGATCCATCCGGTCACTTTATGTCCGTCGATGTCAATGGTGGTCTTGGAAAAGCCCTCTGGAAGGGTGGTGGTCTCATCTGGCGACAGGATAGTAATGGCCTTTGCCGCCGCCTCCAGGCTGACGCCCTCCACTATCTCCGCCTGTGCTCCTGCCGCGGTTTCGCCGCCCTCGCTCTTGGTCACCGATATGGTATAGTTCTTTACGGTCACTCCATCCGGGGCCGTCACCTTAATGGTGATGGTATTTTCTCCCATCTGAAGGCCTTCGCTGCCCTCTACAGCCACCTGCGCCCCTTCTCCTGCCAAGGCCTGCACCTGGATCTGTTCTACATCCAGGCCCACATGCATGCTGTACATGTCAATCAGCGGAGAAAATTCCGGGCTTAACGAACCCGGGGCCACAACCAAGGAGGTGAGAAGCCCTTCCCCAGTCTCCCCCTCTGGCAAGCCTGCGCTAACGCTAATGGTAGAGCTTCCCTGATGGCTGATGGTCACTGCCTGGGAATTGCTGTCATATACCTCCTGAGAGGCGATGGTGATCTGGCTATTGCCCACCTTCAGGATCCGAAACTTCATAGAAAAAACAATATTGGACAGGTCGCCGCCGGCAGGACCTCCTCTGGCCCGCAGGGAGCCTGCGCCGCCCTCCACACTGTTCCCACTGATAAATTCCAAGGCCGTCGCATCGTACGCCAGCATCACATCCGCGCTTCCTAAGGAACCGTCCCCTGAGCTGATCTTCATATTTACCGTAACCTCCTGGCCTACGGTCCCGGAAGGGTCAGAAAATGTAATCTTGGCGCTGGCCGCCATGGAAACCATCTGCCAAACTGGCAGAAAGACGGTCATCATACACGCCAGCAAAAGCCCTGCCAATGCTTGCTTTCTCTTTTTCATCATCATACGTTATCTCCAGTCTACTACTCATTATTACCGTTTCCCTGCTGCCAGGCCGCCCCCACAGCTGAGAGACAAAATTTAATTCACAATCGTTACATTACTTCCCCCGGGCCCGTTGTGCGAGGCCTGGCCTGTGCCCTGAGAGACGGCTCCCCCTGGTCCTATACTGGTTCCTCCCGGCCCATAGTTCGAGCCTGCCGGCGGCAAGGTCTGCGTACCGCCGGATATATCCTGGTTTCCCGCCGGCGCAGAGCCAGCGCTTCCATTGCTTACCGGCGCGCCGTTGCTTCTGGTAATCCGCAGAGTATATTCCCGTATTGTGCCATTCTGCGCAGTAACCGTAATCTTCGCCTCCGTCACCGCACCATTGAGATTGATTGTGCCGGTTCCAGTGATCTGCGCCGAGGAATCGATAGCCGACGCACGGACCTGGACGCTTGAGACTGAGGTATTCACCGCTGCCTCATAGTAATACGTATCCCGGTTAAATGCCGGTGTTATGGAAAATCCATCTATCGTGATGGAGGAAAGCTTATTATTGGGGCTGCCGTCCAATACCGGCTTCTGGCATGCCTCTCCCGGCATATTCCGGTACACCGGGATCATAAACTGCAGCGGAGTCTGCCGCATGGTCTCCGAATAGGCCGCCGCCATCTTCGCGCCTTCCGCCGCCGCGCCCTCCACATTGGTCATATACTGATGTTTATACAGATTGC
Source organism: uncultured Lachnospiraceae bacterium (assembly GCA_949740725.1). GTDB lineage: Bacteria > Bacillota > Clostridia > Lachnospirales > Lachnospiraceae > Caccovicinus. The sequence goes on from CATJIO010000057.1 coordinate 20,398, forward strand.
TGCCTTGTACGTTAAATTTCTTTAAATAAAAGGTATTCTGCCCTGCCTTCACGTAATTTTGCCCATACTGGCAGGCGCCTCCGATAATGGCCTTATCTACGCTATTCCATGGGCGCATGTAGTCCCCCGCCTGGGAAGCATACCAAAGCCCCCGCTGCACAGCGGTCATGCCGTTGCTGGCATAGGCCTCGAAATTAAAGAAATTATAGTAGCCGCTGGCTCCGGATATGGACTCGCTTCTCCCCTGTGATCCCTGCTCCTGAAGAATCATCGCTGCCAGGACGTAAGGATTCACTCCTGACTCCACTCCGGCCTGCATCAAAATATCCACATAAGATGCTGTGTCCCCAGTATAAAAAGTCTCACCAGAAGAAGGCGTCTGGGAACCCTCCTCCCCGCCCGGGCCTACCCGGATCACCTTCGCCGCCACCCTCTGGACTTCATGTGGGCTGATGGAAAGGTGGTCTCCTGCCTGGCTGATATTCGCCCCAGGAGGTACGCCGATCTGGACATTGGCAGGGACTCTTCCGGTGCCAACCCCATCCCCCTGCTGGTGCCCAGGCTGTACAGGGTTGATTGATGAGCCGCCCTGCCCTCCCGGGCCAGCGGAAGCGCTCCCCCCGGAAGAAGCGCCGCCAGAGGAGGATCCGCCTCCCGGAGGCACACCGATAACCACATTGCTTCCCCCCTGGCTGCCGGAGGTATTCCCCCCTGGCACAGGGGAAATCACCGCGGATCCACCAGAAGCATTCCCCCCTGAGCCAGTCCCTCCAGGCCCTGTCCCTGGCGTAGCCGAACCGGTTCCCTGGGAACTTCCTCCAGGGCCAAAAGAAGGATCCCCGCTTCCCGCTGATCCGCTGCCGCTTACCCCATTCCAGGTGCTGCTTCCTGTGGCGCTGCCTTCCAGAAAGGTGCCCTTCACCAAGGTGGATAACCCTTCCTTTGTGTGGATGGAAGCATTATAACTTTGTCCTAAAAATTGAAAAATATAGGTTTCATTCAAAAAATTCCTGGGATCCATGTAGAAGCGGATAATCTCCTCACTGGCCGCCACCCAGCTGCTGCCATCAAATCCTGGCCAGGTCCCGCTTCCCCAGTCATATGCCCCGTCTGCCGTGGACTTCCACGAGGAAACGCTGCCGCTGCTTACCAGATTCCGTCCCACCAGGCTCTCATTTTTAATCACTTCATTCCAATCCAGCCCCGTATCTACCGCGGTAAAGATCCACTGAGGGTATCTGGCATGAAGCTCCCTTAAGCCCGGACGGTAGGACTCCGGGAAGCCCTGGGCATTTAAGTACGCTTCAAAGTTAGCATCATTACTGTAGGTGCTGGGAAATTGTATGTAGCTGGAAAGAACATAGCCAGTGACCTGAGCACCTCCGCTGCCGGTAAATCGGATCTGATACCAAAGAGCCCCATTGCTGGCAGAAGCTTCGCCGATTACCGTTACCGCCGTCCCATAGGACAACTTTCCCACCGCCCCATATCCTGTACCGGGGCCGCTGCGCACATTCAGCGAAGTGGCCTTTACCGTAGCCGGGCGCTCCGCGCCATAGCTGCTTCCCGCCGGAAAGGCAAGATGCAGGGGTACTTCGAATATCATAAAAAGGCTCAAGCCGAGGGCCAGGGTCTTTTTCCAAAGTTTCTTCATCTTTATCTCCTGTATCTATTGCCATATTACATCATAAAATCAATGAAAATTGTAGTATTTGGCAGAAATATATCGTTCTTATTATAATGACAAAATTGACAAGAGTCAATAAAACTCGAAAAAAGTTCACAAGGAATCCTCAATTTGTAAGATTTCGTAAGAAATACAGCCCCTCAGCCTGCCTGGAATTTCCTTCTCCAGCATGAAAAAGCCCGGCAAAAAGCGGCGGAACCATATCTTTTGATATGATTCCGCCGCTCTTTTTACAACTATACCGGATAAGCCTTGCTCTCCTTGTCCGCAGCCGCCGGATCCACCTTCGTCTGCTGGGCCTCGCGGTACTGGAAAAACTCCTTGGCAACCGCCGGGAACAGGGCATAGGACAATACATCCTCTTCCTGCTGCTTCCACTGTGCACATTCTTTCTCGAACTTGGGAAGCTCTGGCTCAATCAAATCTGCAGGACGGCAGGTAATAGGCTCTGCGTCGCCAATGATCTTTCTCTGTACCTCTTTATCGAAAGGCTTTACGGTCTGGCCGAACTCACCCATCATAATCTTCTTGGACTCCTTGGGAACCAGTTTATACCGCTCACCGGAGATCACATTCATCACCGCCTGGGTTCCCACAATCTGAGAGGAGGGAGTAACTAACGGCGGCTCGCCGAAGTCCTTCCGCACTCTGGGGATCTCCTCCAGAACCTCCTGGTACTTGTCCTCTTTTCCAGCTTCCTTTAACTGGCTCACCAGGTTTGACAGCATACCGCCAGGCACCTGATACTGAAGGGTCTTGATATTTACGCCCAATACCTTTGGATTTAACAGGCCGCTGGCCAGGGCTTCCTCCCGGATGGGGCGGAAGTACTCGGCGATCTCGGCTAACAGGGTTAAATCGTACCCTGTATCGTAAGGGGTTCCCCGGAAGGTCTCAACCATAACCTCGGTAGCCGGCTGACTGGTTCCCAATGCTAATGGGGACATAGCGCAGTCGATGATGTCGCAGCCTGCTTCCACAGCCTTTAAGTAGGTCATAGAGGCTACGCCGGAAGTATAGTGGGTGGGCAGGTCGATGGGAAGAGTGGTTCCTTCTTTTAAAGCATGCACCAGCTCGTCCGCCGCGTAGGGGGTGAGCAGGCCCGCCATATCCTTGATACACAGGTAATCCGCTCCCATGTCCTCAATCCTCTTGGCGATATCCTTCCAGTAATCCAGGGTATAGGCATCGCCTAAGGTGTAACAGAGGGCGATCTGGGCATGGCCCTTCTCTTTATTGGTGGCCTTTACGGCGGTCTGCAGGTTACGGATATCATTTAAGCAGTCGAAGATACGGATGATGTCGATACCATTGGCAATGGACTTTTGTACGAAATACTCCACCACATCGTCTGCGTAGTGATTGTAGCCTAAGATATTCTGTCCGCGGAA
>CATJIO010000058.1 GCA_949740725.1 uncultured Lachnospiraceae bacterium
AATCAAGTCAATCGTTATGCACCTTTAATGGATGAGGGGAGGAAATGTGCGAAATTTAAAATATGATTTACTCGGAGTGGCGTATTTAACGCCAGATCAGAAAAGAGCCAGATATATAAGGCAGCTGGAGCGGTGGGTGATTGTGCTGGGAGCTGTCTGTATCCTGATGGCGGTTGCCATTTGCATCTTATTGGCGGCATCAGTAGGATAAGAAGGAACAAGGAGGTGGTCAGCATGGCGAAGAAACCGTTTATGGTATTCCAGAATGCTTGTGACAAACAGGCTAATCGGCAGCAACAGATTCGATTTCAGCGGTACCTTATGGGTATTCAGAGCATGAAAAAAGGAAATCCCGGCAGTGGACGCTGCCAGGGATCCAGATAATTATTGAATAATCTATCCTCTTTATTATGGAGGATAGTGGAGGAAATGTCAAGATGGAAGTAATGAAAATAAACAAACTTGAGATTGAAAATGTGAAGCGGGTCAAGGCGGTAAAGATTGAGCCAACACAAAATGGCCTGACAGTGATTGGAGGAAAAAATAATCAGGGCAAGACTTCGGTTTTAGATTCAATTGCGTGGGCATTGGGCGGGGATCGATACCGCCCATCCCAGGCTTCAAGGGAAGGTTCTGTAATTCCCCCTAATTTACATATTGTTATGAATAACGGTCTGATTGTAGAGCGGAAGGGTAAAAACAGTGACTTAAAGGTTACAGACCCAAATGGTAAAAAGAGCGGACAGCAGCTTTTGAATGATTTCGTGGAAGCTCTGGCACTTAATCTGCCAAAGTTTATGGAGGCATCCAGCAGAGAGAAGGCCCAGGTTTTGCTTAATATCATTGGGATAGGAAAAGAACTGGCAGAGCTGGAACAGAAAGAGATGGAAGCGTTTAACCAGCGGAGAACAATTGGCCGGATTGCGGATCAAAAAAAAAAATATGAAAAAGACCAGCCATATTATCCGGATATGCCAGATGAGTTAGTATCCATAGGAGATTTAATCCGGCAGCAGCAGGAGATTTTAGCACAGAATCAGAAAAACCAGAAAAAGAGGGAAGACCTGCACCGTCTGGAGCAGCAATACCAAGATACAATTCAACAGATGGAAACTCTGTTGAGTCGTCAAAAACAGCTGGAAGATGATTTAGAGATTGCTCGATTATCTGCGAAAGATTTGCATGATTATTCTACTGCAAAATTAGAAAAAAATATCTCTGATATTGAAGAAACGAACCGAAAAATCCGGGCAAATATGGATAAAGAAAAAGCAGAGGACGATGCTGCGGAATACCGGCGTCAGTATGATCAATACACATCAGAAATTGAAAGTACCAGAAAGAAAAAAGCAGAGCTTTTGGAAAAGGCGGATCTTCCTCTTCCTGGACTGTCTGTGAAAGACGGTGAGCTGATTTATAATGGTTTTAAATCGGACAATATGTCTGGATCTGACCAGTTGAAAGTTGCCACAGCTATTGTAAGAAAACTGAATCCCAAATGTGGTTTTGTGCTTTTGGATAAGTTAGAGCAGATGGATTTAGACACATTAAAAGAGTTCGGACAGTGGTTGGAAGCGGAGGGTTTACAAGCGATTGCAACCCGTGTTTCTCTGGGAGATGAATGTAGTCTTATTATTGAAGACGGGTATGTGAAAGGACAAGAGGCTCCCATAGAGGGTCCTGTTAAAGAAAATAAAAAGATATGGAAGGCAGGAACATTTTAATGAAAATTATCAGGGGAAAAATCTCCGGAGCGAAAAAGGTGGTAATTTATGGTCCGGAAGGCATTGGAAAAAGTACATTTGCCGCACAATTTCCTGATCCGGTCTTTATTGATACGGAAGGAAGCACAAAGGACATGGATGTTACCAGGACAGAAACTCCTAGCAGTTGGACAATGCTCCTGGATTATGTCCGGTACTTTATCAATAATCCGGAAGCATTTAGAACACTGTGTATTGATACAGCTGACTGGGCAGAACAGCTGTGCATTTCCTCCATATGTGCAAATTATCAAAAGAATGGAATTGAGGATTTTTCATATGGCAAAGGCTATACATATCTCCAGGAGGAATTTGGCCGTCTTTTAAACCTTCTCACAGATTTGGTAGAAAAACAGAATGTAAATATTGTTTTGACAGCTCATGCCAAGATGCGGAAATTTGAACAGCCGGATGAAATGGGGTCCTATGATCGCTGGGAGATGAAGCTGACAAAACAGGTAGCACCTATTGTAAAAGAGTGGTCCGATATGGTTCTGTTTGCGAATTACAAAACCTGGTCCGTGGCAGCAGATGACAAAGGGAAAAAACGAAAGGCGCAAGGTGGCAAACGGATAATGTACACTTCACATCATCCCTGTTGGGATGCCAAGAACCGATATGGGCTTCCAGATGAAACGGATTTTGATTACGGCGTAATTCAAAATATTATTGAGCAGGGTAGTAAGGCAGGTACTTCAGCCGCACAGATTACGGAAAAACAGCCGCCTTCTGTCCAGAAGTCTCCTGCACAATCAGATTCGCTAGCAGGAATACAGATGACAACCAATTTGGAGACAGGACAGAAGCTGCAGAATAATCCTGTTAATGATACCGGTGTACCGGTAATTGATCCTCGTGTGCCAAAGAAATTACGGGATTTAATGATTGCAAATCAGGTAGATGAATGGGACATTCAGGGAGTAGTAGAGTCAAGAGGATATTTTCCTGGAGATATGCCGGTTTGGGAATATCCGGAAGATTTCGTGGAGGGATGCCTGGTGGCAGCCTGGGACCAGGTGTATGAAATGATCCGTGAAATGAAAGAGAAAGATGCACTTGTTTTTAATTAAAGGAGAACATTATGGAAAAAAATACTGAAATGGAGCATGAATTGGGATGGGATGATACCATCCAGAGAGATAATACTGATTTTATTACCCTTCCGGAAGGGGACTATGATTTTGAGGTAGAAAGTGTAGACCGTGGACGTCACAATGGCAGTGAGAAACTTCCGCCTTGTAATAAAGCAATCTTGAAGATCCGGATCAAGACAATTGAGGGAGAAGTGTTTCTTACTCATAACCTTTTTCTCCACTCAAGAGTGGAAGGACTTTTATCTGCTTTCTTTACATCTGTAGGATTAAAAAAGAAAGGAGAATCTCTCCGCATGAACTGGCAGGCTGTTCCTGGATGCAAGGGGCGTCTGAAGCTGGGGATCCGGAATTATCAGAAGGACGGGGAGAACCGCACGATTAATGAGATTAAACAGTTTTACCCGAAAGAAACATCAAAATACACTGCGGGGAAATTTTAATGAAACGGCAGATGGAATTACGGGCTTACCAGAAGGAAGCAAAAGAGGCGATTTTTCAGGAGTGGGGCAAGGTGAAACGAACACTTTTGGTGCTGCCGACAGGATGCGGAAAGACCATTGTCTTCGCAAAGATCGCCGAGGAATGTGTACGCCAGGGGAAGCGAGTGCTGATCCTGGCGCACCGGGGAGAGTTGTTAGAACAGGCTGCTGATAAAATCGCCAGAAGCACTGGGCTGAATTGCGCCGTTGAAAAAGCAGAAAGCACCTGCCTGGGAAGCTGGTTCCGGATCACTGTAGGTTCTGTGCAATCCATGCAGAGAAAGAAACGCCTGGAACAATTCCCGGAAGATTATTTTGACACAATCATTATAGATGAAGCGCACCATTGTATATCAGATGGATACCAGAAAGTTCTGCGACATTTCCCGCAGTCCCATGTATTAGGGGTAACTGCAACTCCGGATCGGGGCGACATGCGCAATATGGGAGAGTATTTTGAAAGTCTGGCCTATGAATATACTCTCCCAAAGGCAATCCGTGAAGGGTATCTTTCCCCAATCAAGGCACTGACCATTCCTTTGAAGCTGGATCTGTCAGGTGTGGGGATACAGGCTGGTGATTTTAAATCCGGGGAAATTGCAACCGCACTGGATCCGTATTTGTATCAGATCGCAGATGAGATGGTGAACTACTGCCAGGACAGAAAAACGGTAGTATTCCTGCCGCTTGTAAAAACCAGTCAGAAGTTTCGGGATGTTCTGGAAGAAAGAGGATTCCGGTCAGCTGAAGTAAATGGAAACAGCCAGGACAGGGCTGAGATTCTGGAAGCATTTGATAAAGGGAAATATAATGTTTTATGCAATTCCATGCTCTTGACAGAAGGCTGGGATTGTCCATCTGTAGATTGTATTGTGGTATTGCGTCCAACAAAAGTACGAAGTCTTTATTGTCAAATGGTAGGGCGTGGGACCCGGCTTTTTCCAGACAAAAGGGATTTATTGCTGTTGGATTTTCTCTGGCATACTGACCGGCATGAACTTTGCCATCCGGCAAATTTGATTTGTGAAAATCAGGAAGTGGCACAGAAAATGACACAAAATCTGGAAGAGGCTGCAGGATGTCCAGTAGATTTGGAAGAAGCAGAAAACAAGGCATCAGAAGATGTGGTGGCTCAGCGGGAGGAGATGCTTGCAAAACAACTGGATGAAATGAAACGGCGTAAAGGAAAACTTGTGGATCCTTTGCAGTTTGAAATGAGTATCCAGGCAGAGGATTTGTCTGGATACGTACCATCTTTTGGTTATCAAATGTCTCCTGCAAGTAAGAAGCAGCTGCAAGCGTTAGAGAAGTTTGGGATTAATCCGGATATGATCGATAATGCAGGAAAAGCGGAGCTTCTTTTGAATCGTTTGATCAAACGTCAAAAGGAAGGTTTGGCAAGACCAAGGCAGATCAAACAGTTGGAAGCTCGTGGTTTTCAGCATGTGGGGACCTGGACATTTGAACAGGCGGATCAGATGATTGCCAGGATCGCTGCACAGGGATGGCGTGGTGTCCCGCCTGGGGTGGTACCACAGGAATATGTGCCGGAATAGAGAGGTGAAATTGCATCATGGATAAACAGCAGAATCTCTTGACGTTATTAGAATACATTAACCCTGCCGAATTGGATTATATGGAATGGATCCATGTTGGAATGGCCCTCAAACAGGAAGGCTATGATGTAAATGTGTGGGAATATTGGAGTTCTAGGGATTCTGCACGTTATCACCAAGGAGAATGCCTGCACAAATGGAGTACTTTTGTTGGATCCGAATCACCTGTTACAGGAGGAACCCTGATACAGATAGCAAAAGATCATGGGTGGATGCCCAATACCGGAGAAGAATTAGAATGGAATGGCATAATAGAAAAAGATGGAGTCATTGTGGATCAACATTATATTGAGGATGCAGAGATCCATGAACCCATTCGATGGAATCCTGCAAAAGAATTGTCCCGATATTTGGAGACTTTGTTTGAGTCAACTGAAAATGTGGGTTATGTAACACAAAGCTGGGAGAAGGATGGGCGATACATGCCTACAAAGGGGAGTTGGGATCGGACAGCCGGACAGTTGATTGAGGAGCTTTCCAAATGTAATGGGGATATAGGTGCTGTGGTTGGTGATTATAATCCGCAAGCTGGTGCCTGGATTCGTTTTAATCCCATGGATGGGAATGGATGTAAGAATGAAAATGTGACAGATTTTCGATATGCTTTGGTAGAGTCTGATTCCATGGATATAGAAAAACAAAATGCCATTATCCGCGAGCTGGAACTTCCTGTTGCCTGTCTTGTGTATTCTGGAAATAAAAGCTTACATGCAATTGTAAAAATAGATGCAGCAGACCAGACAGAATATCGTAAGAGGGTCAATTATCTGTATGAGATATGCCAGAAAAACGGATTAAAGACCGATAACCAGAACAGAAACCCCTCCCGCCTGTCTCGAATGCCTGGGGTGATGCGCAATGGAAAAAAACAATTTTTGCTGGATATAAATATTGGGAAATCTTCCTGGGATGAATGGCATGAATGGATTGAGGGGATTAATGATGATCTGCCGGAGCCGGAGAGTATGTCAGAAGCTTGGAAAAATCTTCCGGATTTGGCAGCGCCGCTGATTGAAGGAGTTCTTAGGAAAGGGCATAAAATGCTTTTAGCAGGCCCGTCAAAGGCAGGAAAGTCTTTTGGGCTGATCGAACTATCCATAGCAATTGCCGAGGGCAGGAAATGGCTGAAATGGCAGTGTACAAAAGGAAAAGTGATGTATGTAAATTTGGAATTGGACCGGGCCAGCTGTCTGCATCGATTTAAGGATGTATATCAGGCGTTAGGATGGGAGCCAAATAGTTTGGAGAATATTGATATATGGAACTTAAGAGGAAGATCTGTGCCAATGGACAAACTAGCGCCCAAATTAATTCGCAGAGCATTGAGAAAAAATTATATAGCAGTGATTATTGATCCAATTTATAAAGTGATTACAGGTGATGAAAACAGCGCAGATCAAATGGCGAATTTCTGTAATCAGTTTGATAAGGTATGTACAGAATTGGGATGTGCAGTGATTTACTGTCACCATCATTCAAAAGGGGGACAGGGAGGAAAAAAATCTATGGATCGCGCCAGTGGATCTGGTGTATTTGCCAGAGATCCAGATGCTTTACTGGATTTAATAGAGTTAGAATTATCCGAAGATATTTTAAAACAACAGGAAAATAAGGCCATATGTGAAGCATGTATTCAATATCTGGATACCCATTTAAAATGGCGGGAAGACCTTTCAGAAGACGATTTGTACAGTGGTTATCAATTATCTAATTATTGTGAAAATAAGCTAAAGAAAGAGCAGTGGGAAGCCCTGAAGGGTATTCTGGAATTGGCGCGGGAGAAAGCTAGAATACTGACAGCCTGGAGAATTGAAGGGACGTTAAGGGAATTTCCTAAATTTGCTCCTGTAAACCTGTGGTTTCAGTATCCAATACATCAAACAGACGATATAGGAATATTGGCAGATATTGATCCAGAAGCATTGTTATCACAAAATTCTGCTATTCAAAAAAGGAAAAAACAGGCAGAAGAAAACCGGGAGAAAAAGCGGAATGAGTTCGAAATAGAGTTTTCAAACCTTGAGTTGGAAGGAAAGACAGTTTCGGCACAGGAGCTGGCCGAAAAGCTTAAAACAACATCAAAAGAGCTGCTTACCTGGTTTGGAGAGGGAAAACGCCAGAAGAAAAATCTTAAAGATGATTTTGAAAAATATATGGGAGAGGATGGAAAAGCATATATCCGGCGTAAGGGGTGAGGGGTGTGCAAGACTATTCCTGCACATGGTGTTCAGGGGTGTGCAAGACTATTCCTGCACATGGTGTTC
>CATJIO010000059.1 GCA_949740725.1 uncultured Lachnospiraceae bacterium
TTATTTATAGTTAATTGAGAAAACAAAATCCTGCCCTATGCCCTGCTATAAATCAGTTTCTTAATCCCACAGGCAATGTGCAGTCCCTTAAGGCCTTTTGGATACAAAGCTTCTTTCCAAATTCCAAACTTTATTCGGACTTTAGGTCTTTCGCAGATTTTCTCCTTCTGCGAAAGATGCAAATAAAGACGCTAAATATATGGATTCTATATGGATTCTTTCGATTTTCTGACCACGAATCTGACCACAAAAGAAGCTGCAATGCCTTTGCCCTGGCCTGAATATTATGCGGTCGCAACACGGATTGTTAACAAAAACGTAGATGATGAGGAAGATTTTCCTGAGATTTTGACCATGAATCTGACCACAAATGTGCAAATTTTTTTCCACGTTTATCCTGTTAAACCCTAATTTCACAAAAAAAGCGAAAAAAATCAGTAGCATTTCTCTTCAACATGTGGTAGAATTACGTGGATGTGATAAAGATTAAGAGAAAAACACATGATTTTATTAAGATATTTACAGATTTTTCTTTCGCAGAAGGAGAAAATCTACGAAAATTTTCTTCGCTGGCAGGGTCCTATCCTTTATTTCTTTGGATATGACCCACTAAAATGTCCAGCCTGCGGTACAGTTATCTAATAAAAAAGCAAGACTCTCAGCCTATAGGCTAGAGTCTTGCTTTTTTTACTCAAATCCAGGGCCATAGGATTCCTCAGGGGAAACTTCTGGCTTGGTAAATGCTTCTGTGGGGTTATCCGGCGTGACGGCCCCGGGACCTTCGAAACGCTGATCCTCAGACATTGTGGTTTCTAATGGTTCATCCGGCGGATTGGGCACCGTCGGTTCACTGGGTGATATGGTTTCTTCACTGCTGCTCTCCTCTTCTGTCTCCTCTGTAGAGGCTTCTTCGGTAGTTTCTGCTTCTGAGGAAGCTTCTGAAGAAATTTCCGGCAATGGTTCTGGCTGTGGATTATCTGGCAAAGGAGCGGGATTTGAAGCTCCGGGATTTCCTGAGGGCTCAGTCAGGTTAGTATCGATTCCGGAGGCCTTGCCTTCTTCATAGATTCCTGTACGCTGGCTGATCTCTCCACTAATCTTTTTAACTGATAAGGAGGGTTGGTAATTTTCTACATCAAACAGAAACTGGTGGAGAAGAATCACATTCGATTCCAGCGTCATAGGAATCACGCAATCCATCTTTCCCACCATAGCCGTGGTTTTGGCAAAGGGGAAACCGCCAGTTTGCCCCAGGTGATACCGATTTACATTTCTTGCCATGGGTATCATATCTTCGATTCCGATGCTGGTGGAGATTTCCGGAAGCACAGTGCCGATCACGGTTTTTAAGGTGGTCAGATCCGCCTGTTTGGCCTTTTCCAATGCCAGGGAAACCACCTTTCTCTGGCGTTCTGTCCGGTTAAAATCAGTATCCATAAGGCGGAGGCGGCTGTAAGCCACAGCCTGTACACCATCCAGGTGATTCCAGCCAGCACTTTGCAAATGGGTAGAATATACGCCGGTGGATTCTACGGTTTCTGTGATGAAGGAATTAATGTAGTAAAATTCACTGTCTGTAATTTCCAAATCAATGCCGCCTAAAATATTAATCGCGTCAGCGACGGCCTTCCAGTTGAACGTGGCATAATCATCTACCTGGATGTCTAAATTCCGATTTAATGTGTCTAATGCCTGCTGGTAACCTCCCTTGAAGTAGGCCTCATTAATTTTATGGAAATCGCCATCACCATTGATCTGGACATAGGTGTCACGGAAAACAGAAACCAGGCGGATCTCGCCAGTCTTTTTATTGATGCTGGCAATCATCTGTACATCAGCTAAGGCGCCCTTTCCCAGGTTATTGCCGCGGGAATCCACGCCGAATACCGCGATATTCCAATATCCATCCCGATCCTTCATCCAGCGCTTTCCATATAAATATGCGGAAAACAGAACTAAACACAGGAGAAGGGCTTTCCATACGCGCCGCTTTTTCCGTGGTTTCTTCTTCCCATATCCTGATGAAGGCGTGCCCCGCCGTGGATTTTGGGGATAGTCCTTCAAGTTTTTCGTGCGGTTCTTGCCAGATGGATGCCTTCCTTTGGCCGCCTGTGCAGACGGACGGCGATGGTTTTCGCCACTTAGCTGGGAACCGCGATTCCTGGCCTGGCCCTGGGAGGGAATGGTCATAAGATCCGGCCCATCCTCCAGATATTCGACCTCAAAGTCTTCATTGTAATCATCGTCACTTTGTTCGTAATCGGATAGATCATAATCAGCAAAATCCTCATCCTCCCCTACCGAATAGTCTATCTGCCGATGACCAGCAGATTGGCTGGCCCGCCCTTGAACCTTTCGGTTTCTGCGCCGGGAGCGCATGCGATCTAGCTCATCCTCATAATCTTCTTCAAACGCTTCTTCATATTTATTTCTTGACATAATTTAACCTCAAATATAGGATCATTGGCATGCAACATAACTTTAATCTACCAATTTGCGATAGTAGGGCCATGCAGCCTCCATGGTTTTGATGGTGACATTATTGACCGATGCGCTGGATTCATGAATAACATTCATCTGTCCATTGGCGGACCAGCTGAGGAACATGACCACATGGGCATTGGTTCCCGTGCGGACGATAATATCGCCGGGCTGCAGCTGGCTGCGGCTGATTTTTTCCCCACAGAGAATCAGGCTGCTGGTACTGGAACCACTCAGCTGTGTTCCGGTAGCCGACCAGTAGACCCAACTGATCCAGCCAGAACAATCCAGGCCGCGAAGCATACGGCCCTTGTCGTCTGCAGAGATCAGCATACCAAAGTTATTGCCACTATACCCGGGATGAGATGCCTTTCCGCCCCAGTAGTAGGGAACCTTCCCCACAGAAGAAAGGGCAAAATGGATAACTTTTCGTCTGGTCTCGGATAAATCCGGCGGTAATTGACTCATGTATTCACTGATTTCCTGGGCAGTCAGCGGAGTACTGGTAGAAATAGCGGAAATGCTCAGCCCATAATCGGCAAACCAGTCCTGCTGGCAAATGGCACGGACGCTGGCCAGATTTTCTTCTGTCCACCCCTTCCAGCCATCAGCCGTCTGATTCTCCTGGTTATTTCCGATGGCATCTTTAGCGATTAGCCCCTTTGTGTCCTCTAATCCCAGCAGCCGAATACGAATGTACAGATCAATATGTCCCGGACATTTGGCATCGGAATGGGAATGAGCGGATTTGGATGCATCGGAATTTTGCTGACTGTCTGCATCGGCATCATTAGAGCGTCCTGCTAATCCCCCAGCGCCGCTGCTTCCCACTTCCGTCCCATGCTCTCCGCTCCCCGGCGCAGATTGGCTGGATATGGCAATGTCCTGCTCAACCTCAGCGGAATAGGCCAAGGCATTGGAACCGGATGCAAGGGAAGGAAGGGACGGATCTGATGGCGAGGAATATCGCGCCGCCTCCTGCTCTGCAGCCTGAGCTGCCACATTACGGCGGATGACCGTCACTTCCCCGGATTCCTGGGCCGTGCTCTGAATCTCTGTCTCCTGGGATGGAATGGCTGCGCCCTCCCCTGTCTGGGCAGCAGTTTGAGCGGAATCTCCAACTTGAGCAGCCCCATTGGTCTGGGATGAGGGATTACCTTGGGACAAAGCATCTGTCTGAGATGAGGGATTTTCCTGGAGGGAATCCGTCTCCTGGGCCGGGACATCAACATGAGGGGCCGTTGGGTCCGTTTCCAGATCAGGCCCAGCCCCTGCCTCCAGAGCCACCCGGCTTTCGTTGGGCGCCGTATCCTGCTCCGTCTCTGAGGCGGATTCTCCGCTGCTTTGAGGACGATAATTTTTCCCTGAATTGATGATACGTACCGTATTTTCCTGAGACGAATCCACGGATCCTTCAGAGCTGTCTTCAGAATAGCCAGATCCTTCAGAACTTCCTCCAGAATTGCCGGATCCTCCAGAATTGCTACCAGAAGAACCGAAGCTGGCCGCACCACTGCCAGCGGAGTCATCCATTGTGGAAATCACCCGGTTGGCATCTGCGGTCAGGAAGGCGGCGTCAGATTCCTCCATCTCCTCCTCCTGGGCGATCTCCTCGTCAGTCTTATCCATACATCCGTCGCAGTAATACACATTTCCCATACTCAAAGAATAGCTGTGGGAGTCCTTCCAGAGCTGCCTGGCGTAGGCTTCAAAGGTTTCTACATCCATAAGATCAGTATAATAGGTATACACGCTGGCCATGGCCAGGATGTCTTTGACATTCGAATAGCCGGACACGGCCTCGCCGTCCCCGTTGACAAAGGAAACATGAATTTTCTTCCAGTCATTGATGGTCCAGGTACTGGGATCTTCAGGATCGTGGTTTTCCGCCTTGGGATTATAGCTGCCTATGGCAGAAGCGGCGCTTTTTCCAAGTTGCGCCGCCATGGAACGCGGCTTGATGTCCGCTAATTCGTAGATATCTGCCAGCCATTGGGAATCCATGATCGTCAGATCCTGAAAAACCTGTCCGGCATAACTGTTGATTATGTCCTCTGAATTACTGTCCTCCGGAAAATAGTAGGCCAGGTTCAGCTTATCCGGCACCGGCTCATAGGCAGGCTCCTCCGGCTGTGTCTCTGGCAAATCTTCTGTCTCTGGCTCAGAGGCAGCCAAGGATGTCTCCGGAGCGGGCTTTGTTTCTGGTTCCATAGTCTGGGCTAAGGCAGACGCAGAGCTATCCCATGGGTGGGAAAGTCCATAATATCGTCCGACCTCCCCCAAAGCAATCCCGGCGCAGATAAATAACACGGAGGTTACTGCCCGGGCTTGATTTCCATGGGATTTATGTAATTGCTGCAGCTTGCTTATGTTAAAATTTGATCGTCTCTTCACCTTTAATTTGTTCTCTTTCCTTGATCCTTCGCATATTTTCCTCAAATTATATCATATCTCTGATGGAATAACCAGAAGGAGAACCATTAAGAAAATTTTAAAAAAGATGAAGTTCTTTTTTACATCATTACTTAATTCTAAAGATCTGGCTCTTCTCACCAGCCTTCAGGGCCAGGAATATATCGTCATCCTCGGCAGGAATTTCTTCTGCGATATGGAATACCAGGCAGCCGCTTTTCGTCTCCCCAGGTTCCAGGGATACGCTCGTTAAATCAGTCATTCCGATCAGATCAACGGGAATGTACCGATGGCCTCCGGAGGTGATCAAATGAATCAGCAAATCATCCTGAGTGGCTATGGTCTTGAGGAAGGATTCTTTCTGATCACCCAGATTTTCCACCTCCATATCCAGACGGAGAAATACTTTTCCTTCATCCGCGTCAAAATACATGGAGCTGGATTCGATCCGCTTTCTTTCCTCTGCCTTCATCAGAGTCACCCGCCAGTTAAGGATCTCGGCGGATTCTCCTGGCTGCTTTATATCTGAGCGCAGAAGATAACCATTTACCTCCTCCTGAATTTCCTGGCTCCGTTCTTGCTTCTCCTGAAGCTTCAGTCCAGAATGGATCTGAACGCCAATAATCTGCTCCAGAATCTCTGGAGAGATCGTTGCCCTGCTCTGGGCATATTCGTAACTGGCCGGGGCGCGGCCCGCTCCATCTGGGGGATACCAATACACGGCAGGCTCTAAACCGCTGCCCAGGCGGCTCCTTTGTCCCTCTTCAGTTTCTTCAAAGTCGATTTCAAAACGAAAGTCCTGCTCGTTAGAGGTAATGGTAAAGGCCTGATCCTCCGCTTCTATCTCCCACCCCTCTTTACCGGCCATCCGGTATACTTGGGCAAAGTAGAGGTTATTATAGTCCAAGTCGGGATATTCCACGGCTCGGTCTTCATACTCCAGGGTTATGCCATTGGTCTCGCCATTTACCGTTGCCAGTGCATCCTCCGGGATATCCCCAGGGAGCTCCTCCAGGGAATAGCAAGATAAATAGGTCAGATAATTGGACTCCAGATACTGCTGTATCTCCTCCTTTGTGCGGAAGCCAGCCATAGAGTCAGGAATACGAACCACACATGGCTGATAGCCCTCTGGAGAAAAGCCCTGGATCTGGATCCGGATATCCGCACAATTCCATCCCTCTCCCACGGTTCCTTCGGTAAATTTAGCCGGGAGCTCAGCCTCACGGTAAGCATCGGCAATTCCTGCCAGGGTCTCTGCAAGCCCTTCCATCTCTTCGAAACCCTGGATGGTGGTGATCAGCTCCTTTTCACTGTCCCCCGGCTCCAGCACAAGCCCCGCCTCCTGGGCCCGTTCCGTAACGAAGACAACAGGACAAGTATCGTCAAACCCTGATCTGGTGTACTCATCCCCTACTGGATAAACCTTAAATGACAGTTTCTCCCCATCGGCTTGGGTAACCTGATAATAGACATCACCATTTTCTGTCACCTCTTCAATGCGGAATTTGCCCCCAAACCGGCTTTTCAGATATTGCTCTACCTCCGGATAAGAGGATTTTACAGTGCAGCCACACAGCCACAGGGCAATGCAGGAAAGGGCGGCCAGAAGGCAGCGCCGTCCTTTTGGTTGAAGGATCATCTTATTTCGATTCATGTTTAACATTCTCCTTGTCTGAATTTGTTCCAGCTCTCGTTTTCAGAGGACTTTTTCTTTACCGGATGTGATTTCCTAAAATCCCTTCTTCCACGTCCCTGGAGAGAACAGCAGGAGCATGGGGAAGATCTCCAGCCTTCCAGCCAGCATGTCAAACATGAAAATATACTTAGAAAAGGCGGAAAATTCACTCCAGTTGCAGGTGGGCCCTACCTTTGCCAGCCCTGGCCCGATGTTATTAAAGGTGGCGGCTACCGCGGTAAAATTCGTGGTAAAATCAAAATTGTCCAGGCTCACCATGAGGAGGGAGGCGGTAAAAATCAGCGCATAGGCTAGGAAATATCCATTGGCGGAGCGGATTACATTATGCTCCAGCTTCTTTCCTTCCAGACGGAGGATTTTCACGCTTTGGGGGTGGAGAAGATTCCCCAGCTCCTTCTTTACCTGCTTTACTGCAATCAAGATTCGCGAAACCTTCATACCGCCGCCAGTGCTTCCGGCGCAGGCGCCACAGAACATAAGGAGGACTAAAATGGTCTTTGACAGCTCCGGCCACTGGTCGAAATCCATGGTGGCAAACCCAGTGGTGGTGATAATGGTCCCCACCTGAAAAGCCGCATGGTGAAAGGCCAGCTGCAGGCTGGGGAAAAGATGGCGGATGTTCCAGCCGATTAACAGCGTGGAA
>CATJIO010000060.1 GCA_949740725.1 uncultured Lachnospiraceae bacterium
CGCCTTGTCCTTATATTTCTCCATGAAAGCCTGGGCCCCGGAGAAAGCAATCTGATTAATGTACTCCTCCACCTCTGCCTCTGTCATACCGAGGCCATTATCCTCGAAAATGATACTCTTCTCATTGGGATTGACCGAAATCTGGATCTTGTACTCTACATCCTCTGGTTTCTCATACTCTCCCATCAGCTCCAGCTTTTTTAACTTAGTGATGGCATCGCAGCCATTGGAAATCAGCTCCCGGTAAAAAATATCATGGTCTGAATACAGCCATTTCTTGATAATTGGAAATATGTTCTCACTGTTAATGGATAAATTACCTGACTTCGCCATAATGAACACTCCTTTTCTTGTCTCTTTTTATCTTTTCTTCTTTTTTTCTCTGGTTTCTTTTTCATCCTCGTTCCCTATTCTAATACGGCTAGAACAAAAAGTCAACACAAAATTAGCACTCATTTAAAATGAGTGCTAGCAATATCTCTTCCTTATTCCCTTATCGCAGGAATCCCCCTGTCCTTCAAAAATCGTCCGATGTATTCATCCCAATCCTGCTCAACGGTCTTATCTAAGGTAAAGACAGTCAAGGAAGTTCCGGTAATGCAATACAGCTTTCCCTCCTCATAACGGATCTGGAGGTACAGCCCTCGAACCTGTTCCCGGCTAATACCGCCAACTTGGTTCTCCTGAAAGAAAACATCAATCATCTCTCCGGAAGCCATCAAATCAATGCGGAAACTTTCCGGAAGCCTTTTCCCTTTAATCAGCGAAAAGCAAATTGGTTGCAACGTCTTCCATCCAGAAAAGTCCTCCAGGCCCAGCAACTCCCTCTCTTCCTCAGAGTAAAAACCGGAATGGATGCGTCCATCGATGGTAAATCGGTTAAAGGTCACCACCTGGGCCTCTTTTACCAGGAACAACTCAAAATCCGTTCCAAGAAATAACTTCTGAGTAAATGTCCTTACATCCTCTATCCGAAATGCCACCATCCTGTCCTCTCCCCCTTTGAAGACTACCTTGTTGAAAAAACAGCTTCCAGAACTTAAGCTGGAAAATATTCCTGATATAATTCAAAAAAATTCGTCGTTGTGGTGTCCACCTCTGTCTCACAGCGGATATCGCTCCACATCTGGTCGGATATCGTTACTGGATGCTCTGCTAAAAATTCTTCATACACCCTTCGGAATGCCTGATCCTTCCGCAGAAGGGACAGCTCTTCCTTTCTTTCAAGAGTGGCCTCCTGGTCATAATCATTCAGGCATTTCAAAATATAAAAGCGTCCGGCCTCCTGAATAACCGGGCTGATCTCTCCTACTGCAAGGGAAAACGCCCCCTCCTCCAGAAGGGGGCCCACCTCCCCTCTTCCCAACTTTCGCTGGATATCCTCTTCACAGCTGACCGTCCTGGCCACAGCGGCAAAATCCGCCCCCTCTTCCATCACGAGCCCGGCAGCTTCCCTCGCTGTCTCCTGATCCAATGTCACGATCTGGAGCACCTCGATCACCTTCGCGTCATTATCGCTGATTTCCAGATCCGCATCCTTTGTCAGCTCATTTACCGTCTTGCAGGCCAGGTAGTATGTCTGGTACAGGGACAACACATCTTCCTCACCAGCTCCGGTATAGACCTTATCCTCCTGGGAAAGTTGGGCATAATAGTCCTGAGACAGACGGCGTAACTGCTCCTTTTCTCCATTCTCCAAAGTAATCCCATACTCCTCCGCCATTGCCCCAATCACCAGCAAATCCTTGGAAAAAAGCTGAATCTGTTCCAAAAGATATTCCTGAAAAGTGGTGCCATCCTCTGACACTATTGTCCCCCATATCTGCTCTGAATAAATCTGCTGATACCGGTTCCTCTCCGTGGCTACAATCAGCATCAGCTCCGGCCGTTTCATAGAAAGATCTTCGTACTTTTCTGGTGCTGCAGTTTCTTTCTTTCTGCAGCCTGCCAGGAAAAGACAGACTGTCGCCAGCAGACAAAGCCACAGGAAGGCTTTCCGTATCCCTTTCCGCCTTATCGCCATATTTACATCCTCTGTATTCGTCATACGCCTGTCCTACAAAGATATCCGTAGCCTACTGCAGGAGGCGCAGCACTTTCAGCACCCCATTGTTTACATTGGTATCCGCCTGAAATCTGGCTGCTGCTTTAACCTCCTGCCTGGCATTTCCCACCGCATAGCTATAGTAAGCCTGGCCTAACATCTCTATATCATTCAGCTGATCGCCGAAGGCCATGGTTTCCTCCGGAAGAATCCCTAAGCTTTCCTGAATCTGGCGGATTGCCATCCCCTTACTTACCCCAGGGGCCATACAGTCCACCCACATGTCGCCGGAAATCGCTATCTTCAGCTGATCCTGATATTTCTCGCGGATTTCCTTTGTATTTTCCTCTACCTTATCTTTTCTGTATATGGAAATTTTGATAAACTGATCCACAACTTTCGTCAAATCTGGCACTTGCTTTACCTCAAACCGATAGCAATCCACCAGCCAGTCCACAAACTCCTGATTCTCTGTCTCCAGGTATACTACATCCGGCCCGCTCAGCATAATATCCAAGCCCGGGCATTGCCGTACATCCTCAATCATTTTCATCGCAATTCGCCGATCTATCGGCGTAATAAACAGATTTCGGTTATGGCAGCCCACATAAGCCCCATTATCGGAAACATAAAAAATCTTTTCCTTTACCGGGTCAAAAATCCGCTCAATACTGTGCCACTGACGCCCACTTGCCGCTACAAACTGAATTCCCTTTCCCCGAAGCCGAAGTACCTCTGCGTAATATTCCGAGTTTAAAACATTTTCTCCATCCCTCACCAGCGTCCCATCGATATCGGTTGCAATCAGTTTAATCATCTTCTTCCTCCATCACTCCCAGCGCCTTCAGTTCCTGATAAAGCCTTCCCACTGGAAGGCCTACTACATTATTATAATCACCATGAATTTCCTGGATATACCTGGCAAATTTCCCTTGAATCCCATAAGCTCCCGCTTTATCCATTGGCTCCCCGCTTTTGATATACTGCGCAATCTCTTCTTCACTCATAGAGTACACCGAGACATCGGTTTTTTCAAAGAAGCAAACCTGTCGCTCTTCCCTGGCCTTGGAAATAATCGTAACGCCAGTATAGACCTGATGGACATTCCCCTGAAGAAGGCAGAGCATTTTGGCTGCCTCCTGGTGGCTGGCCGGCTTTCCCAGGATCCGCCCATGGATAGAAACTACGGTATCCGCGCCAATGATCACCGTCCCCTCGCCATACCCTCTGGCCACTTCTGCAGCCTTTTGCTGGGAGAGATTCATCACCATTTCTTCCGGCTTCGTCCCTTCCATCTCTTCCTCTGTCATGCTTGGCCTGATCTCCGGCCTTATGCCGATCTGCCCCATCAACTGTCTACGTCTGGGAGAGGCGGAGGCTAAAACAAAATGAATTCCCATGCTTTCCGCTCCTGCTATCCCTTAATTCACCTTCAGCCGCCCAATCATCGGGCCCTCATCGTCCTCTTTATGTAGCTGGACATACACGCTGTAGGCAAAATCAAAAAGGTACACTGTCAGCAGTGTCATCGCCGCCCACTTTTCATATCCCTCCGGCACAAAGCCTACCATGCGGTGTACAAATCCATTAAGGAACCAGAAAAAGAAAATACCCAAAAATCCCCAGGCCACACTGCTTTGAAGGCAGATAATCCCTTTATAATTTAACATTTTATGACTATAATCCCACCAAAAGGAGCCAAACAGCCGTATCATCAGGCGGGCAGTAACCAATTCCATGAATGTGGCCATAAATACCGTGGCAAAATAAAGCTTTATGGGACTTTCAGCAAAGGGTTGGAGTAAAATACATGCTCCCAAAGCCCCAAAGCCATAGATAATGCAGAATGGACCGTGGACAAATCCCCGGTTAATTACCAGCACCTTATATTCATAGCTCAATACAACACATTCTAAAAGATAGCCTAAAAAGCTGAGCATAAAAAACCAGTTAATCATATGATAAATGCTCATCATTACTCTCCTCCCTGGAACCAGAACATTTTAACGCTTCTTTAACTTGTTCAGTATAATATAGAGAGAAAAAAAAGGCAAGCTTGAATTTCTTACATTTTGCTCTCTTTTCCATTTACCTTCAAAAGAAGCTCCATATCATTTAAAATTCTCATAAACTCCCGCTCTATAACTTCATATACCAAAATATCCGGCGGACATTCCTCCAAATACTCCGGTGAAAATCCATCCCAATGGTAATAATCTACGTTTCGGAAATATTTCGCGATCGTATTGCTCATCCCCATGGCAAAGGAATCCCGGTAAAAAGCTATCCTACGGTTATCCGGAGCCTCCATCGCAAAGAAACGACTTATCGCCCCATCTGCAGTAGCATCGAATATCTCTGGTTTTACATGATCATAATATCCATGAATGCTGCAAAAGTAGTCCTCCAGAAAGTAATCTGGCATATGGAACAAAAGAGCCAAATCCCCTGGGCCCCGGTAATCATAGGGAATTATGACCTCCTCCGCTGACACCCCCTGTCCTCCCAGAGCTTCAATCAGCATCTGAGAAGCCACAAAACCGCCGGCCTCGTTCCAGTGGGTATCTGTCTTAAAGTACCATAGCCGTTCCCGATTTTCCAGAAAATACTGCTTTGGCGCTGCCACTGGTATAGTTGTCTGCGTGTTTAAACACTGCTCCATCTGGTCATAACGAGTAATGTCCGATAGCTTTGTGTAGAATTCGGGCATATATTCACTGTAAATCTCCTCTTTGTTGGGAGCCAGCACTACGGCGAACTGAATCCCCTGATTAGCAAAATGCTGGTTAACCTCCTCGAATTTTGCGGCAATCTGATCTAGCTCCTCCTTAGAGTATAAGTTTTTTCCACGGTAATCCGAAATGCTGGATCCACCATTATAGAAGTACCAGCCGTCCTTTCCCATAATTACATCAGGGTTGTCCACAGAGTGAAAAATCCCCAGATTGATCCCCGCGTTTAGGCCAAGGAGCTGGTTCCGGAAGGCCGCATGATCATTGATGTAGTCTTCAATAGCCTTGGGATAGTCCTGGAAATTTTCCCCATTCAATTCCGGAAACTTTGCTAATATACGGTTTTCCGTATTTTCTTCCTCTAAAATAGGGGATACTGCCGGCCATAGCAGGTTGGGGAGTAGCAGCAAGGCCCAGAAGCACCCGATCATCCATCGTTTCATTCTTGCATCCTTTTTCTATTTTTGTTTAAAAGCGGAAGTAAATAAAGGGATTGTAAGTATTGCTTACCAGAAGCATAGTGGAATAAGGCAGAATTGCAGCCATGATCACCACATCCAATAAATCAAACTTGTCTTCCCGATACAGCCGTTCCGTCAGTCCCGGAAGCAGATGCTGGAGAGGGCCGCAAAGCAAAATCCCCGCTGCAATGCAGAAGAACAACCGAGGATTGACATACATCCATAAACTGTCGGTACCCCTACTCCAGCGAATCATATTCCCCAGCCACATTTTTGCCGTACTCAGCCGTTCTGCCCGGAACAGCATCCAGCCAAACATTACTGCGATCATAGCGTAGACGTGGTTAAGCCACTTCCAGGGATTTTTCTTCAGCCATTTCCCTAAAAAGAGCCGCTCTGCCACCAAAAGCACACCATAATACATTCCCCACAGCACAAAGGTCACGCTGGCCCCGTGCCACAGGCCAGTTGCCATAAAGACAATAAATAAGTTGGCACAGGTTCGACTCAATCCCTTTCGGTTTCCCCCCAGAGGGATATATAAATATTCCTTAAACCAGGTAGAAAGGGAAATATGCCATCTGCGCCAGAATTCCGATATGGAATCTGAAAGATAGGGATAACGAAAGTTCTCCATAAAGTTAAAGCCAAACATTTTCCCAAGGCCGATGGCCATGTCCGAATACCCAGAAAAATCAAAATAGATCTGCAATGTGTAAAGCAGGATGCCAAACCATATCAACAGAGTGCCCAATTCTACCCCCGATAAGGCAAATATCCGGTCAGCTGCCTGGGCAAAGGCATTGGACAAGATCACCTTTTTCCCCAGCCCGTAGGAAAACCGTTTAATCCCATAGGCCTGCATATTCAGCGTAGTACTGCGCACCTCAATCTGGGCCTCAATATCATGGTATTTTACGATAGGGCCTGCTATTAGCTGAGGGAAAAAGGAAATGTAAAGCGCCAAATAAATAGGATTTTTCTGAACTCCAATGTCCCCGCGATATACGTCAATTACATAGGACAGTGCTTGGAAAGTATAAAAGGATATCCCGATAGGAAGGCTGATATCCTTTAGCGAAATCGTCTCAGCGGTAAAGATATGATTTATCAGCTCGATCAGAAAATTAAAATACTTAAAATACGTCAGCAGCCCCAAATTAATCACCAGGCAGATGGTGAGAAGGCCGGCTCCCCAGCTCTTGTTTGAAACCTTTGCCAAGGCGAAGCCAAAGACGTAGTTTATCGCAATAGACGTCAGCATCAGAAAAATATATCGTGGCTCTCCCCATGTATAAAAAAACAGGCTGGATGCCAGCAGAATCAGATTCTTTCCCTGCCTCCACGGAACAAGATGGTAAAAGAAAAAAACAGCAGGAAGAAAAAACCAGATAAATATTAAGGAACTGAATAACATGTGCCTTAGAAACCTCTCTTTTCTTTCACTTTGGTAAACATGCTTCATCATTATAGCATACCTGTTTTATAATGGCAAATTAAGATTTCATTCTTGAAGCAGCCTTTCTAAATCCAGCATTCCCCATCCCTGCTGATTATGGGGCAATCCCAGATCGACAGCCCGATCATGTATCCGCAGCTTTACCTCCACATTTGTCATTTCCGGATACTTCTCCAAAAGCAGGGCGATGGCTCCGGACA
Source organism: uncultured Lachnospiraceae bacterium (assembly GCA_949740725.1). Lineage (GTDB taxonomy): Bacteria > Bacillota > Clostridia > Lachnospirales > Lachnospiraceae > Caccovicinus. The sequence continues at coordinate 6,897 of CATJIO010000060.1, forward strand.
CCAGCGGCGTACTCATACTGGTTCCACTTTTAATCTGATACCTTCCCTGGAAATTTGCACAGCTGACGATTCTGGATCCTGGCGCCACAATGTCCGGCTTACAGATGCAGGAAGCCGTCGGCCCACGGCCGGAGTAATCCACCATGGAATTTCCCATCACCGTGATCTCCTTGTGGTCATCCGAGGTTCCCACAGTAATTACTTTCCTGCTAATCCCTGGCGTGGTGACGGTCATCTCCCTAGGCCCTTGGTTCCCCGCTGCCACTACCATCACCAGGCCGTCATCCCAAGCGGCATCTACGCCCTGTACCAGTGCAGAGTCCTCCCCCATTACCTTCCGATTAAAGGAGCCTACGGAAATATTCACAATTCGGATCCCATACCGTTCCTTATTCCTTCTGACCCACTGCAACCCCTCCAGCACATCAGAGGCATAGCCATTTCCCTTTTTGTCCAATACCTTCACACCGATCAGGCTGCAGCCTGGTGCCATTCCCTGGAACCGACCATTGGCGGCTCTCCCGCTACCCCCGATAATCCCGCATACATGAGTCCCGTGGGAATTATCATCATAGGGCATCACCCGTCCCCGGAGAATGTCATAAAACCCGGTCACCCGTTCTTTAATGTCCTGATGGAGATACACTCCTGTATCCAGAACAGCCACACCCACGCCCTTACCGCTTAGCCCCTGGCAGCTTTTCCCCCAATGTATCTGCCTCTTTACCTGATCCATGCTATTTCTTCCTCAAATTCCACCCTTGCTTTAGAATATTCGAATTTTACTTTAATTGTCATTGAATTCAGCCAGAGATCGTGATAAAGTATAGATTAAGTACTGAAAAATGATCTATGGAAGGAGATTATACAATGAAGGACATGAATTGTGCATATTGTATGCAGGGTGATCTGGTGGGAAAGTTTGCCTATCCTGTATGCCAAATGAAGACCGGATATCTTTATGTTTTTAAGGAGCAGAGCAAGAGAGGGCGTGTAGTTCTCGCCCACAATAAGCATGTGGGCGAATTAATTGAGCTGACTGATGAAGAGCGAAATGAATTTTTTGCCGATGTCGCCGCCGCTGCCAGAGCTGTCCACGCCATATTCCATCCCAACAAGGTTAACTATGGCGCTTACGGCGATACTGGACATCATCTGCATTTTCACCTTGTTCCTAAATATGAAGGCGGCGAAGAGTGGGGAGGCGTTTTCCAGATGAATCCCGGCAAAGTAACCTTGACCGATGCTGAGTATGAAGAGATGGCCGATGCACTCCGCAAGGCGCTGAAAGAGGCTGGCGTGCTGCAATAGCATTTGCTGTGAGAAGTTTAGAAGGGAACCGATTTACATGTCGATAAATAATAAATTTTCAGTCAAAAAGCTCCAACGGCTGGACGGCTTCTACACCGTATTTTCCTCCCTGACCCGTATGCCCTACGTTTCTTGTGATCAGGAAACCTACGATGACCTAATTTATATTTTTGCAGCGGAAGAAGCCTGCCGGGACTTTATTAAGGAGTTAGAAGAGCAAAAGCGGCCCGGAGCTATGCTAAAAATCCCAAAGCATCAGATGGCCGGCTTCTTCAACAGCCTTCATGCCCTGGATGTGAATATGGTATCCTTCCATGATGAGGCCGGCGAAGCCCGCATTGATGCGGAGGACTTATCTCCTAGACCGGATATGGAGAAGATCAAGGCTTCCAAGATTCCTCTGATGAATCCCCAGCTTACCCTCACCATGATTTATTTCCTTCAGGAGCTTCGCCGCCCAATCACCCGTGACACAGCTCATTTGCGTGAGCTGGAGGAAGAAATGGTTGCGAATCTTATCAAGTCCCACTTCATCCTTGGGGTAGAGGCAGGGCAGCAGGACACGGATCAAAAATCAGAAGCTGTAAATACGAAAAATATTCGCATTCCTTTTATGAAGAGCAAGGAAGGAGATATTTATCAGCCGATCTATTCCGATTTGGCAGAATTCCGAAAATATGCTGGCCCCAAAGCTCAGTCCATGCGGATGCTTGACCTTACGCTAAAGCAGCTGCCCCAGTTTATGGTTAAAAATGCCAAGGGCTTTGTAATTAATCCGGCCAGTGTGAATTTAGTCTTAACGGAAGATCAGCTGAAACGGCTTTTGTAAGAAAATTAAGAATTTCTTCATAATCTTTTCAGGGAACATTCAAACATTTTCTTAACCCCTATGCTATACTGAGAGCATAAGAAATGCACAGAATAATCCTTTTGAAATTGAAAATCCTAAGAAACACAACCCCGTGCCGTCACACACGGGGTTTTTTCTGTCCATTTTTCTTAAAACAATTAAAATTTCTTCAGGATATCGCAGAAGTCAAAGGTGGCAAAATAGTCCTTAGGCGTCTCTGCCCTGCGGATCATCTCGACCGTCCCGTCCTCCTTTAAAAGCAGCTCTGCAGAGCGTAATTTCCCGTTATAATTATACCCCATGGAAAATCCGTGAGCCCCGGTATCGTGAATCACCAGGTAATCCCCCTTCTCAATCTCCGGCAGCATCCGGTCTACTGCAAATTTATCATTATTTTCGCAAAGAGAGCCCACTACATCATATTTATGGTCACAGGGCTTATCTTCCTTTCCCGCTACTGTGATATGGTGATATGCCCCATACATTGCCGGCCTCATCAGATTCACAGCACAGGCGTCAACCCCCACATATTCCTTATAGGTATGTTTCTCATGGATAGCCTTCGTCACCAGACATCCGTATGGCCCCAGCATAAAACGGCCGCACTCGGTGCAGATAGCCACGTTTCCCATCCTTGCAGGAACCAAGATCTCTTCGAAAGCCTGACGGACCCCCTCTCCAATGGCCAGAATATCATTAGGCGTTTGCTCCGGCCGGTAGGGGATCCCCACGCCTCCAGATAGGTTAATAAATTCTATGTGGGCTCCCGTCTCCTGCTGCAGCCTGACTGCCAGCTGGAACAATGTCCTTGCCAAGGCCGGATAATAATCATTGGTTACGGTATTGCTTACCAGGAACGCATGGATTCCAAAATGCTTTGCCCCTTTCTCTTTTAGCAGGCGGAAGGCTTCAAACATCTGGTCTGTAGTCATTCCATATTTTGCATCCCCGGGATTATCCATGATGCCATTGCTAATCTCATAAACTCCGCCGGGATTATAGCGGCAGCTGATGGTCTCTGGAATAAAGCCCAGAGTATCCTCCAAACACTTGATGTGGGTAAAATCATCCAAATTGATTACTGCCCCAAGCTGATGGGCATAGGCAAATTCCTCTGGAGGTGTATCATTGGAAGAAAACATGATCTCCTTGCCAGAAAATCCACAGCCATCAGATAACATCAGTTCGGTCATGGAAGAGCAGTCTGTCCCGCACCCCTCCTCCTTTAATATCTTCAGAAGAAATGGGTTGGGGGTCGCCTTTACTGCAAAATACTCACGGAAGCCTTTATTCCAGGCAAAAGCCTGGTGAAGCCGTCTGGCATTCTCCCGGATCCCCCTTTCATCATACAGGTGGAAGGGCGTAGGGTAGGTCCTCGTAATTTCCTGGATCTGATCTAGCGTAACAAATGGTTTCTTTTCCATATTTCTTCTCCTCGTTTCATTCGTTTGTAGTGAAAACGCCCATCACAAGCGAAACCCTTGTGATGGACGCCTTTGTCCCGCACTCTCCTTAATTTTTTATAGGATCGGCACAACCCGCATAATGTTGGTCTGGGTGGCCGGTTCATTCCGTCTAGCATAGGTTACTACGCCGGCGGTAATTACGGTAATATCGCCTCGCTCTACCAGCCCTTTCTCCTGAAGCTCTACCAGAGAATTTTCAATTAATTCATCCGTAGACTCCGCTCTTTTGGACCAGATTGGCTTCACTCCCCAGTAAATCATCATCTGACGCACTGCCGACATATTGGGAGACATGCCGATGATCTGGCAACCCGGGCGCCATTTGGACAGCATTTTGGTGGTATAGCCGGAAATACTGGGAGCAACAATCACCTTGGCGCGGAGATCGTGAGCCGTTGCCACCGAAGAGTAGCATACAGCATTGGATATATTATGCCCTCCGGCTGAGGCTACATGGCGGCTCTGATAAGAGGTGTAGTCCAGATGGGACTCCGTATCCTCCACGATAGTCGCCATCATCTTTAACGCCTCAATAGGATACTTACCCATAGCTGTCTCTCCAGAAAGCATCACCACATCCGTACCGTCATAAACTGCATTGGCCACGTCTGTCACCTCCGCCCTGGTGGGCCGTGGGTTACGAATCATGGAATCCAGCATCTGTGTGGCGGTGATTACCACTTTACACGCCGCATTACACTTGGCGATTATCGTCTTTTGAAGATAAGGCACTTTCTCCGGCGGGATCTCCACTCCCATATCACCACGGGCTACCATGATTCCGTCTGCCGCGGTAATAATCTCATCCAGATTATCAATCCCCTCTGCATTCTCAATCTTGGCAATAATCTGAAGATTGGCATTCTCCTTATTCAAGATCTCCCGGATCTCCCAAATTGCATCTGCTGAGCGGACGAAGGAAGCGGCAATAAAGTCAAATCCTTCCCGGATACCAAAACGGATGTCCTCTTTATCCTTTTCCGTCAATGCCGGCAGCTTAATCTTAACATTTGGAACATTCACACCCTTGCGCTGTCCCAGTTCACCGCCATTTACCACCTGGCAGATGATGTCCGTGCCTTTTACTTCCTTTACTTCAAGTTCAATCAAACCATCATCAATCAAGATCCGGTTGCCTGTGGCCACATCTTCGCACAGGCCGGCATAGTTTATATGGCCGATGGTCTCATCTCCCACCACCTCCCTGGTGGTAAGCATATACTCCTGACCCTCTATCAGAGTTACTTTCTTCTCATCCTTCAGCAGTCCAGTTCGGATCTCAGGCCCCTTGGTGTCCAGCAGAGCTGCAATGGGGCGATCCACCTCCTTTCGAATCTGCTTTAATAACTCCAGGCGCCCTTTATGTTCCCCGTGGGTTCCATGGGAAAAATTAAACCGGGCCACATCCATTCCATTTTCCGCCAGCCCCCTCAATATCTCTGGATCACTGGTATTCGGCCCCATAGTGCAAATAATCTTTGTTTTCTTCATTTTAAAATTCATTACATCCTCCCTTTCTCTGTCAACTTCCCTATGCCTTAGGCGGCGGTACTTCCGGATCCCCGGCGACATGCTGATGTGTATACAAATGGTCCTGACAGTACTCATAGCTGCCAGTACATTTAGAACAATACCGAAATTCTATCTGTGCCCCATCCTCTTCCGTCCGTCCGCAAACCGCGCATCGATGGCGGGTCCGGCCTGCAGGCATTATCTTTGCCTGTGCTTTAAATTCCCGCTTCCTTTTCATCTCCTTCGGTGAAAATCTCCGAACATTTCTGGTCATCAGGAAAAACAGCGCCACATTCATCAGTGAGAGCCCGACCTCCAGCTTCGTGATAAGCGGGCCTCTGGCAAACTCGTACAGGTAGATAGCAGTCTCTGCCGCCGCCAGATATTTCGCCTTCACCGGAATGGCCCCAAAAAGGAAAAACTGAACCTCCGGAAACATCAGGGCGACTGCGATAAATAATGAAAAGTTTAGATAAACTGGTGTCAGGTAAACATTCACCCCCCAGATCAGGTACGCTGCCACCGCTCCCAGCACATGGCCCAAGATACCCATGAAAAAATATACATTAAACCGGAAAGCCCCCCAAATATTTTCCAGGGTGGTTCCCAGAAAATAGTAGGTGGGGATAATCATCATGTTCAGCAGAATTCCCATAAGATTGATCTGAAAGCCCCCGGCCATAGAAATGGGCGGGTACATCATAAAGGTGATAATCCTCCAGATTTGTCCGTGTATGATGGCGCCACCATCCAAACTAAGAAATTGAAAATAAATCATCGGGTTAAAAAACTGTATCACCATGCCTAGGCCATAAAGCATGGCAATCAGTCTGGGAACTCCTTGGATTGCATAGCGGCTAAATTTTCTTTCTATTTTTTCAAAAAATTTCATCGAATCATCCTTTAAAATAAATCCTTTTTATTAAAAATCCAGGCAACAATTAACGTAAGAAGCAGAGTAAAACCTAAAACAATAGAAAATCCATGAGGGTGCGTGGCAAAAGGCATGCCTCCAGGACTGACATTCATCCCGTAAAAGCTGGCAACCATAGTGGGAATCGACATCACGATAGTGATCGTTGCCAAAAATTTCATCACAATATTTAAGTTATTGGAAATCACTGAGGCAAACAGGTCCATGGTTCCACCCAAAACCCCACTGTAAATATTTGCCATCTCAATCGCCTGCTTGTTTTCGATAATAACATCCTCCAAGAGATCCGTATCCTCTGGATACTTCTTAATCTTCTCACTCTTCATCAGCTTCTCCAAAACCACTTCGTTTGAGCGGAGAGACGTGGTAAAGTACAGCAAGCTCTTCTCCAGCTCCTGCAACTCGATCAGCTCCTGATTCCGCTGAGATTGATGAAGTTTTCTCTCGATCACCTCGCTTTTTTTATCGATGATGCGCAGATACTGCAGATAAAGTGACGCATTTTTATACAAAATCTGGAGAATAAACCGAGTTTTCATAAAGGTGTGGAAGTCCCGCACCCTCCCGTCCATAAAAACAGTGAGGATAGAAGTCTCCTCCAGACAGACTGTGATAATCATATCCTCAGTCATAACAATTCCTAAAGGAATGGTAATATACCGATCCTTTTCGCTTCGCTCCTCGATAGAAGGGATATCTACCAGAATCAGGATATAGTTGTCCTCCACCTCGATACGGGAACGCTCCTCCTCGTCCATAGGCGCCCGCAGATGATCCGGATCGATCTGGTACGCGTCGGATATCTCCAAAATCTCTGTGGCAGTGGGATTCGTCAATGCTATCCAGGAGCCTGGGAGCCGTTCATCCTTCTGATGGATAATGCCTTCCTCTGTCTTAAAAATCTGTATCACGCTTATCCTCCCCCTCTGCCTCTGTCACTGACACAGCTTACTTCACACATTATGCACCTGTACCATGCCATTTCATTATAGATTCTGCTTCTTAGTTTGTCAAATAAAATGGGGTTCTTTTCACTTTTCTGCAAAATCCTGCTGCTTTTTCACATTTTTTTAACAGTACATACCAATTGTAATCCTTCTTATTTTATGGTAAACTTAAAAACGTTTCGTTTTGGTTCTTTGCACATACGCAAAGCACTTACATATTCAAAGGAGGTATGGGGAAATTCCCTGCATTTTATGACAAGACCAAATACCTTGGGAATCGACATTGGTTCCACAACTGTAAAGATTGCTATTTTAGATCCCCACTCTCATATATTATTTTCCGGTTATGAGCGGCACTATGCAAATATCCAGGAAACTTTAGCGTCACTTTTAGGAAAAGCTAAGGATCAGCTGGGTTCTCTGGATGTAGTTCCCTCCATTACTGGTTCCGGCGGCCTCACCCTCTCCCATCATTTAAAGACCGACTTTACTCAGGAGGTGGTGGCTGTTGCAACTGCACTTCAGGATTACGCTCCTCACACCGATGTAGCCATCGAACTTGGCGGAGAGGACGCAAAAATTATCTATTTTTCCAATGGAATCGACCAGCGGATGAATGGGATCTGTGCCGGAGGCACCGGATCCTTTATCGATCAGATGGCCTCTCTCCTGCAGACAGACGCCTTGGGACTGAATGAATATGCTGCCCACTATCAGGCCATCTATCCCATTGCTGCTCGCTGTGGAGTATTTGCAAAATCAGATATCCAGCCTTTGATCAATGAAGGTGCCACCAGGGAGGATCTGGCTGCTTCCATCTTCCAGGCAGTAGTCAATCAGACCATTAGCGGTTTAGCCTGCGGCAAGCCCATCCGGGGTAATGTGGCCTTCCTGGGTGGGCCGCTCCACTTCCTTCCAGAATTGCGCAATGCCTTTATCCGCACCCTTCATTTAAGCGGCAAGCAAATCATCGCGCCGGAGCATTCCCATCTTTTCGCTGCTGTAGGCGCTGCGATGAGTGCCAAGGAGGAGCGTCCCCTGCGCTCCCTGGATGAAATGATTGAGACTCTGACCCATGGAATCCAGATGGAATTTGAGGTCAAGCGGATGGAGCCCTTATTCGAGAATCAGGCTTCTTACGCCGAATTTTGTGAACGTCATCAAAGTCACACTGTAGAAAAGGGCGATCTGTCTACATACCAGGGAAACTGCTTTTTGGGCATTGATGCCGGGTCCACCACCACCAAAGTGGCCTTAGTCGGGGAGGACGGAAAACTTCTCTACCATTTTTACAGCAATAACAACGGCAGCCCTCTGGCTACAGCCATCCGGGCTATTCAGGAAATCAGCGCCCAGCTGCCGGACACCGCAAGGATCGCCTGGTCCTGCTCCACCGGTTATGGAGAAGCTTTGCTTAAGTCTGCCCTGATGTTGGATGAAGGGGAGGTGGAAACCATCTCCCATTACTACGCCGCTGCCTTCTTTGAGCCAGATGTGGACTGTATCCTGGATATTGGCGGCCAGGATATGAAGTGCATCCGCATTAAGGATGGCACGGTAGACAGCGTACAGCTGAATGAGGCCTGCTCCTCCGGCTGCGGTTCCTTTATTGAGACCTTTGCCAAATCCTTGAATTATGAGGTAAAGGATTTTGCCAGAGAGGCCCTCTTTGCTCAAAATCCCACTGACCTGGGCACCCGCTGCACTGTATTTATGAATTCCAATGTAAAGCAGGCACAGAAGGAGGGCGCCTCGGTAGCGGATATTTCCGCTGGCCTGGCTTATTCCGTGATCAAGAACGCTTTGTTTAAGGTGATTAAGATCACCAGCCCTTCGGATCTGGGAAGCCATGTGGTGGTACAGGGCGGCACCTTCTATAATGACGCTGTTCTGCGCAGCTTTGAAAAAATATCTGGTTGCCAGGCTGTGCGGCCGGATATTGCTGGTATCATGGGCGCCTTCGGCGCTGCCTTAATCGCCAGAGAACGATACAGTAGCGGGAAAATGACCTCCATGCTGCCTATCTCTAAAATCCTGTCCCTCACCTACCGCACAGTGATGACCCGATGCCAGGGCTGTTTAAATCATTGCGTCCTCACCATCAATCAGTTTGACGGCGGCCGTCAGTTTGTCACTGGGAACCGCTGTGAGAGAGGGTTAGGCCAGCACAAGACCAAAAAGGAGGTTCCAAACCTTTTCGACTATAAATACCATCGGATGTTTGACTACGAGCCACTCCCTGCCGATCAGGCCCCCAGAGGAGAGGTGGGAATCCCCAGAGTTCTGAATATGTATGAAAATTATCCCTTCTGGGCGGTATTTTTTAAGAAGCTGGGCTTCCGCACCATCCTTTCGCCTCAGTCCAGCAGGCAGATTTATGAGCTGGGCATCGAGTCCATTCCCAGTGAGTCTGAATGCTATCCAGCCAAGATAGCCCACGGCCATGTGTCCTGGTTGATTAAAAAGAATGTCAAGTTTATCTTCTATCCATGCATCCCTTATGAGCGAAATGAGACGCCGGAAGCTGGAAATCACTATAACTGCCCTATGGTTACCTCCTATGCGGAGAACATCAAAAACAATGTAGAGGAGCTGGAGACCCAGCATGTTACCTTGATGAATCCCTTCCTGGCCTTCACCAATGAGGAGATTCTCACCGCCGCCCTGGTAAGGGAATTTCTTAATGCCTTCGGTCCCCACACCAGGACTGAACATCCCATCACCCGGGAAGAGATCCTCACTGCTGCCCATGGGGCCTGGCTGGAGCTGGAAGCCTCCAGAAGGGATATTGAGAAAAAGGGGGAGGAAACCCTGGCCTGGCTCAAGGAGCACAACCGGCACGGCATCGTTCTGGCCGGCCGGCCCTATCATGTGGATCCGGAGATCAATCACGGTATTCCGGAGCTGATTACTTCTTACGGCTTTGCTGTGCTCACCGAGGACTCTGTCTCTCATCTGTGCGACGCGGACCGTCCTCTGGTGGTCACCGACCAGTGGATGTACCACACCCGGCTCTACCGGGCGGCGTCCTTGGTAAAGAGCCACCCTGATCTGGATCTGGTACAGCTGAATTCCTTCGGTTGCGGCTTGGACGCGGTAACTACTGATCAGGTCAATGACATTCTCACAAAGTCCGGAAAGATTTACACAGTCCTGAAAATCGACGAGGTCAATAACCTGGGCGCTGCCAGAATCCGGATCCGCTCTCTCATCGCCGCCCTCCGGGTGCGGGATCAAAAGCACTATCGCCACAAGGTGGTATCCAGCTCCTACAAGCGGGTTCTGTTCACCCAGGAGATGAAAAAAGAATATACCATCCTCTGCCCCCAGATGTCGCCCATTCATTTCGACCTGCTGGAACCGGCTATCAATTCCTGCGGTTATCACATGGAGGTACTGCAGAATCACAATCGTTCTGCCGTGGATGTAGGGCTCCAGTATGTCAATAACGATGCCTGCTATCCTTCTCTGATCGTCATTGGCCAGATGATGGAGGCTCTCCTTTCCGGCAAATACGATCTGGATCACACCGCGATCTTTATGAGTCAGACTGGAGGCGGATGCCGCGCCTCCAATTATATCGGATTCATCCGCCGGGCTTTAGAGAAAGCGGGAATGGGGCAGATTCCGGTCATTTCTGTCAATGCCAACGGCATGGAGACTAATCCGGGATTTTCCATCACCCTGCCCCTGCTCACAAAGGGACTGCAGGCGGTAGTCTACGGCGATATTTTCATGCGGGTGGTTTACGCCACCAGGCCTTACGAAAAGATTCCCGGAAGCACCAATGCCCTTCACGACAAATGGCGTCGGCGCTGTATCCGCTCCCTCTCCAGAAAAGGCGCGGATATGATGGAATTTTCCAGGAATATCCGGGCCATTATCCGAGATTTTGACGGACTCCAGCGTGTAGACGTCCAAAAGCCCAAGGTGGGAATCGTGGGAGAAATCTTAGTGAAATTTTCTCCTCTGGCCAATAATCACATTGTGGAGCTTCTGGAAGCTGAAGGCGCGGAGGCGGTTATGCCAGATTTAATGGATTTTCTCCTCTACTCCTTCTACAACAGCAACTTTAAGGCGGATCACTTGGGCGGCAAGCGTTCCACCGCATGGTTGTGCAACATGGGCATCTCCCTGCTGGAATTTTTCCGGAAGACTGCCCGCAGGGAATTGCAGCGGAGCAAGCATTTCGGTCCTCCGGCAAATATCCGCAATCTGGCAGATATGGCCAAGGATTTCGTATCTCTGGGTAACCAGACCGGAGAGGGGTGGTTCCTCACCGGTGAAATGCTTGAGTTGATTCACAATGGAGTAGATAATATCGTATGCACTCAGCCCTTTGGCTGCCTGCCCAACCATATCGTAGGAAAAGGCGTGATCAAAGAACTGAGGAACCACTACCCGGGAGCGAATATCATTGCAGTAGACTATGATCCCGGCGCCAGCGAGGTGAATCAGCTGAACCGGATTAAGCTGATGTTAGCCACAGCAGAAAAGAACTTAAACCAAAAGAAAGAGGCTTAATAAAAAGCAGTACATAATACGCCAAAAATCGCGAATATTATGTACTGCTTTTTCTAAAATCAAATCTTATCTGTCTCCATCTCTATCCGCTGGAGAACCTCCCGGCATACCTGCTGCAAGTATTCGCTTAAAGATGCCTCACGGCATCCCACGATCAAGTGATTGCATCGATTCACCGGAATCAAAATCTTAAACGCCTTGCTGGCGCCTACCGCCATGGCAATGGCAGGGGTAATCTCCCCCAGAAGAGAATCGGCAATTACAATTCCAATGGGACCCACGATAATATCCGCGTCTCTTGCATTGACAATCACTGGATTCTCCCCAGTGGCCCCAAAGTCTGCGCCAGCCTTCATCATCGACGCAGTGGCGGTGCTGTTGGTGCCAATAGCATAGAGGACAACGTCCCTGGACAGTGTCCCGGATTTTTTCATCTGTTCAATAATTGCCTTGCCCATCCGACCGCCCTGGCCGTCGATGACGAGAATCTTCATATCCTTATTCCCCTGTTAAGGTTCATACAGCGGATATTTTTGGCAGATCTGCTCTACTTCTCCCCGGATGTAATCCGCCTTTGCCTCAAAGTCTGTTGCAGCCAGCCAGATACACTGGGCAATCTTTTCCATATCCGCTTCTACCAATCCCCGGGTGGTCACTGCTGGGGTACCGATGCGGACGCCAGAGGTGACAAATGGACTCCTAGGATCATTTGGAACAGTATTTTTATTCAATGTAATGAATACTTCATCACACCGGTTTTGCAACTCTTTTCCGGACACATCCATACCCCGCAAATCTACCAACATCAGGTGATTATCTGTACCGCCAGTGAGAATCTTAAAGCCCTGCCTTTCCAGGCCGGACGCCAGGGCCTTGGCATTCTTCACTACCTGCTCCTGGTAAGTCTTAAATTCTGGCTTTAACGCCTCCCCAAAACATACTGCCTTGCCTGCGATAATGTGCTCCAAGGGGCCGCCCTGCGTTCCCGGGAAGATAGCTTTATTAAAGTTAAATTTCTCCGCCGCTTCCTTATTCGCTAAAATCAGCCCGCCTCTGGGCCCCCGCAAAGTCTTGTGGGTGGTTGTGGTCACAACATCTGCGTAGGGAATGGGGCTGGGGTGCGCTCCCGCGGCTACCAGGCCAGCGATATGGGCCATGTCTACCATTAAATAGGCGCCGCATTTATCCGCAATCTCCCGGAACCGTTTAAAGTCGATAACTCTGCCGTAAGCGCTGGCTCCGGCCACGATCAGCTTCGGCTTATTCTCCATAGCCAGCTTCTCTACCTGGTTATAATCAATAAAGCCCTCTGCATTTACTCCGTAAGGCACAATATGAAAATATAATCCGGAGAAGTTCACTGGTGAACCGTGGGTCAGATGGCCGCCGCAGTCAAGGCTCATGCCCATCACCGTGTCGCCAGGCTTCAGCATAGCAATAAATACTGCCATATTGGCCTGTGCGCCAGAGTGGGGCTGTACATTAGCATAGTCACAGCCAAAAAGCTTTTTCGCCCGCTCGATGGCGATAGTTTCTACAACGTCCACGCACTGGCAGCCGCCATAGTAGCGCTTTCCGGAATAACCCTCTGCATATTTATTCGTGAGCACGGTTCCCATAGCCATCATAACCGGCTCGGATACAATATTCTCCGAAGCGATTAATTCCAGATTCCTTCTCTGTCTTGCCGCCTCTGCCTGAATGGCCTGTCCTACCTCCTCATCGTATTGGGAGATAAAGTCCATTACCTGATTAACCATATTTTTCCCTCGCTTTTTGTATTGAGATTTGTTCATTTCTCTGCTCTAAATTTTACCATGATAAAGTGGAATGTCAAGCACATTTGGATACTGGCCGCGCTGCGATCCCCGGATTCCCTGTGACATTTACATACCGAACGCTTTGCGGAATACCAACACAGACAATATTTTCCGGTTTTCTGTGGCTCTTTACCCCACCTCATCCACAAAAAACATCTGGAAAATATTGGCCGTGAGAAGTATTCCTCAGACACACTAAATACGCTTGAACATTAAAATACTGCCTCCACAATCTTCCCCTGCTCCACATCAATTAAGCCCAAAGTATTCAATCGCAGCTTTGGTATTACTGGCAAGCTGGTAAAAGCCAGCGTCATAAAGGGATCAATACGATTAGGAACGCCTAATTCCCTTGTAAAGGCCTTTAGTCTGGTTAGCTCCTCCTCTACTGCTTCCACCGGCTCGTGGCTCATCAGACCACCGATGGGAAGGGGCAAAGTTCCCAGCACCCTTCCGTCCCGCACTACAGCCAGACCGCCTTCCTTGTCTCGTACCTGATTGGCCGCCAGGGCCATATCTGCGTCATTTACCCCCACCACAATCAAATTGTGTGAGTCATGGGAAACACTGGACGCTACAGCTCCAGCCTTTAAGCCGTAGCCTTTAAGATATCCAATTCCTATGTGCCCAGTGCTGTGATGCCGTTCCAGAACTGCCATCTTGATTATATCTGACCTTACATCGACTCCGGCTCCGTAGCCTGGAATTTCCTTCCATGGGACAATCTCTTCCCCAGTAAGCAGCTGTTCCGGCGTCAGCCTAATTGCCCGGATTTTGCCTCCTTTTTTCTGAAGCTGGAAATCCTTCTCCTCCACCTCCCGCATGTGAAAAGAATGATATACTTTGGGATATGCTTTTGCAGCTTCCGCCACCCCTCTATCTTTTACCGTCTCTGCCCCTCCCGTAACCTTTCCTTTCTCTGCCACCAGTTTTCCATCCTTATAAACCTGATGTATTTCCACCTTCTCCAGGTCTGACAATACCACCAGATCCGCACGGTATCCCGGGGCTACTGCACCGGAGTTCTTCAGTCCGAAATATTGGGCCGGATGAAGGCTCCCCATTTTAATCGCCTTTATCGGATCAGCTCCCAGACGGACTGCTTTTCGGATAATTCCGTCAATATGGCCATTTGCCAATAGATCCTCCGGATGCTTATCATCGGTCACGAACATACACCGGTGATAATATGCCTCCTGGCAGAGTGGCATCAGCTCCTCCAGATTCTTAGCGGCGGTTCCCTCGCGAATCATGATCCACTGCCCTCGCCGTAATTTCTCCAGTCCCTCCTCCGCACAAGAACACTCATGATCCGACATGGCTCCTGCCAGAATATACGCGTTCAGCTGCCGGCCGATTACTCCAGGCCCGTGTCCATCAATCAATTTCCCTTTACTTTTGGCATCGCAGACTTTATGAAGTATAGCGTCATCCCCGGCTGCCGCGCCGTGAAAATCCATCAGCTCCGCAAGCCCCAGTACCTGCTCCTTGGCATAATACGGCGCCAACACCTCCGCCCCCAGCTCTCCCTCTGATTCATCCAGGCCAGTGGCCGGCACACAGGAGGGAAGCATGAGATAGACATCCATCTGCAGCCCTTTCGTGACATCCAGGATGTAATCAATTCCTTCTGTCCCCGCCACATTGGCAATCTCGTGAGGATCGGTCACGACACCGGTAGTACCGTGGGCGATGGCCAGCCGTTCAAATTCCTTCGGGGCAACCATAGAGCTTTCCAGATGGATATGGCCGTCAATAAAGCCCGGACAGATCACCATCCCCGGCAACTCCACCTCTTGCTCCCCTTCATAGCTTCCCACCCCCACGATGTAGCCATCACAGATAGCCACGTCTGCTGTCTCCAGTTCATCGGTAAATACATTCAATACCTGCGCAGATTTCAAAACCAGCTGCGCTTTTCTGATCCCTGCAGAAGCAAGGAGCTTTTTCTTTAAAATTTTTTCCTCCGCCATACCTATCTCCTCCTTCTAAAAAAATATACGTCCCCTTTTGTTTGTTCTAAATTTTACCATGGTAAACCGGAATGTCAAGTACATTCACCTGGGCTTCTTCCGGTGAATTGATAACCGAAAGATTTCGATCACCTCCATAAAGCTTTTCCCCAAATCGGACAAATGGTATTCCACCCGCGGTGGAACCTCTTTAAAGTCGTGTCGAATCAAAAAACCGTCCGCTTCCAGCTCCCGAAGCTGCTTCGTCAAGGACGATTCCGTGATTTCTTCCAATTGACGGTGCAGCTGTCCAAACCGATGTACATCATAAAATGCAACGTAGTAAAGGATTTCCAGTTTCCATTTACCACCTAAAATTTTCTGGAGCATTGACATGGTTTTGCAGCGCTGAATTGCCGTTTCTGTTTTTCTCACTTTGCATCACCTCCTGTTTACAGCATATCAAATATACCTTTAAAAAACAATGTACTACAAAAAAGTACCGTACTTTTTATTTTCTCGTACCATGCTATAATGGAGCAAAAGAAAGGAGATTCTCTTATGCACTACACAGGAACTATCTGGAGGCCCCCTTACGAGGCATCCTCCCTGTTATTAGAAGTAACTGCCGGCTGTACGCACCACCGATGTAAATTTTGCACTCTCTACCACGATCTTCCATTTTCGTTCCGCATGTCGCCCATGGAGGATGTGGAGAGCGATTTGCTGGAAGCACAACTTTGGAGCACTGATCCCATCGCCATGTTATCCGCCCGGTTGCGCGGGCTTTCCAGGCCGGACCATATCCGTCGGGTTTTTCTGGTGGGAGCAAACCCCTTTGTTCTACAATTTGAACGATTAAAAACTATTTCTGAGATGATACACCGCTATCTTCCAACAGTGGAACACATCGGATGCTTTGCCCGAATCACGGATGTAGCATTAAAAAGCGATCAGGAGCTAAAAGAACTTCATCATCTGGGATATGAAGGAATCACTATCGGGGTGGAGACAGGAGATGATGCGGCCCTCACATTTATGAATAAGGGGTATTCGTCACAAGCCATTATCATCCAGGCAAATCGGCTGGATACCGCACAAATTTCTTACAATTTCTTTTACCTTGCAGGGATATCCGGCGCCGGCTGCGGAGTGGATGGAGCCTTGAAAACCGCGAAGATATTCAACATGACCCACCCCAAGATGATCGGTTCCTCCATGTTGACCATCTTTCCAGAATCTGAACTATATCAGGAAATTAAAGGTGGAAATTGGAGCGAAGAAAGTGAGCTGGAAAAGCTTGAGGAGTTGAAAGTCCTGATTGAACATCTGACTATCCATACCCGAATTGTAACCGACGGCGCCTCTAATCTTATTCAGGTGCGAGGGAATCTACCTGCAGATAAGGAGAAGCTTGTAGAATATTTAGAGCATTTGATTGGAAATGCTGACGAGGCTATGCTGCGAGAGTATCGCGTTAAGCTGCGGCATTTATGAACGCTTTAGGATGGCTCCCCAATCGTTATAGAATACGGAATTGCTGTTTAGGTGAGTCTTTTGTTTGTCGTGAAAGGTTAGGGAGTCGCTGGCTAAGGATTTGCGGGGGCTTTAGGAGTCGTAGGCTATGGTAGGGTGCGACCTGTTAGGAGTCGCGGATTGTGGGGGGAGGGGTGCGGGCGCATACTCGGCGAGGATACGCGCCCCGTCCTTCGGGTTCCAACGGAAACGCGCTTTCGCTCGGGATGAAACGGAGCGGTACGTAAGGTCCGTGAGGAACCGGACCTAAGTGC
>CATJIO010000061.1 GCA_949740725.1 uncultured Lachnospiraceae bacterium
GCTCAATGACCGGGGCATACCTAATCCAACTGAATATAAGCGTCTGCATGGTCTACGCTACCAGCAGCCCAAAACCAAAAACAGCACACTTTGGAAATACTTTGCTATCTCCGATATGCTGATCAATGAAATCTATATCGGAAATATGGTACAGGGCAAATATGGCAGCGTATCCTATAAAACAAAGCAGAACAAGCCCCGTCCAAAAAGCGAATGGTATATTGTGGAGGGAACACATGAACCAATCATTGACCGTGAGCTATGGGACAGAGTACAGGCGTTAATCTCACAGAGGGCAAAGCCCTTTGATATTGGCACAATAGGTTTATTTGCAAGAAAAGCCCGGTGTGCTAACTGCGGTTACACCATGCGATCTTCCAAAAATCGGGGCAGACACTATCTGCAATGCTCAAACCGCCATGTAGCAAAAGACGCTTGTATTGGTTCCTTTATCTCTGTTGACAAATTGGAGCAGCTTGTAATTGACGAGCTTAACCGTTTAGCAGCCGAGTATCTTGACAAAGACGAGTTAGAGCAAAATATTGAGTTCAGTAATAACTTGCAGGGACAGAAAGCCCGGTTACTTTCCGATATAGCAATCTATGAAAAAAAGGTTGCGGAGTATTCAAAAGGTATTCGGGAGCTTTATATGGATAAGGTTAAGGGTTTAATATCTGAAAGCGATTATGTGGAAATGTCAAAAGAGTTTACCACAGACCGCGACCGCTTGGAACGTGTGATCGCAGACGGACAAAAGCAGTTATCCGAAATTGAAGAAAAACAAGCGGCGGGGGACAATCGCCGCGAACTGATTGAACAATACACCAACTTGGAACACCTTACCCGTGAAATCGTGGAAACGCTGATTGATTATATATCCGTTGGCAAGCGTATTCCGGGAACGAGGGACGTTCCGATTGAAATTCACTGGAACTTTTAATCTAAAGTTGTTCTTATAAGATTGCAGCAGAACAAAAAGCACGCACCACCTACGATAACATTCTCCGAATGGTAACCGACCCAGAGGTCTGCGATCCTATCCGATTCTTGCGCAAGCGGGAAATCATCCATTTCCAGCGTTTCGGTGAAGTACTGCGAAATGTCCAGGATCACTTAAGCAGCAAAAACTTCTATGCCTTTAACCCAGCCTTTGACGCTCCCCAAGGCCCCCGCTGTGGGCAGACGTCTCAGGACGGGCAATGGATGCCACAGAATACCTCCATGGCAGCTGTCCAGCCTCAGAATGTGCCAAATAACGCCATAACAAACAATCCTGTCCAGATGATCCCTGCTAAAACCAGCACTGACAACGCTACTCAGACAGTTCCGGGAAGCTGTGCTCAGAAAAATCCAAATTCCAGATGCAGATGCGTATAGCAACAATAAATTGGTGAAAAAATGAATTAGAATTAATTTTTTTAGGGGGTGTCGCAAAATCATTAAATTAGCTGATTGAGCGATGCCCTCGCTCTATATATGCAAAAATCCAAAAAGAATCTTTTGATTTGCTGATTCTTTCTGGATTTTTTGCGTACTTTAATAAGGCTTCTGTTTTCGGGAGCCGTTATGCGGTTTCTTTTACTGGGAACAAATGGTTTCCTGTCCGTTCATTCTGGATTTTTGCGTGCAGCTTATTGAGATTGTATCCCATACACAGTAAAAGAATCTCCAGTTTTACTTTGGTTTTTCCACGGAGTAGAAATCTTTGGAATTCATAATCATTTTTTAGAACGTGCTCTGCCTGGTATACTATTACGAGATTTTTCTCATTTGGGTATGATGAAAAAATACACGGGATTTTGAGAAATAACGATTTTGGAGGATTCGATGATACTTATTACAGGAGCAAATGGATTTGTCGGCCGTAAAATAATGGAGATGTGTAAAAATATAACGAATTCACCATCACTTCGCAATGTAACGCAAGAAGATATGAATCGCATAATCGGAGAAAGCAACCCGGATGTCATTATTCACACCGCTGCTATTTCTGATATAGGAGTGTGTCAGGCGGATCCGGATGCCTCTTATTATGCAAATGTGCAAGTCCCGCTTTTTATTGCAAAAGCATCAAAGGGCAGGAAATTAATCTGCTTTAGTTCCGATCAGGTTTACAGCGGATGTAATGAAAAAGGACCATATTGTGAGGATACGGTAAAACCAGAAAATGTATATGCAAAACACAAATTAGAAATGGAGCAGAGAGTATTAGAAATCGAACCCACTGCAGTTATGCTGCGCGCTGAATGGATGTATGATTATTATTTGAAAAAATCAAACTATTTTATGAATGTTATCAATGCAAAGGAAACGGTCTCATTTAGTTCCAAACAGTTTAGGGGTATTACATATTTGAAAGAAGTAGCGGAAAACATGGAAAAAGTAATTGCTTTACCAGGGGGCATATATAATTTTGGAAGTGAAACAACAAAATCGATGTATGATATTACTCAGGAATTTATTGAATTATTGGGTAAAAAAGTAAAATTAGAGGATGGTTCTCAAAGACATAACTTATGGATGAACTGTGATAAAGCTAAAAAGTATGGTGTAAAATTCAGTACGGTTATCGATGGATTGCTCAAATGTGCAAAAGATTATCATTTGATTGAGAGATAAACCCCATATGGAAATATAGTTCCAAACTTTCCTTAATAAGCTCTTTTTTGTAGGTTCTGACTTAAGTTGCAGTCCTGCTTTTCGTTTTGGATATATGTTAGAAGGGGCGCTCAAATATCCCCTCCTTTTGGAGAAAGGAATTCAGTAATGGATAGTATCTATAGTATCAATATTAATAAAGTAGCAGATTGCGGATGATATTATCTTGAACAAAATCTGGGAAAAAGTTAACTTACATAGGAGAAATGGCAAGAAAGTATTTGAAAAAAACAAGCAAACAAGCTAAATATTCCAGGCAGAGCATTTCTTTGTTCTGTCTGGAATATTGTTCACATTTGGCTATGATATGGTCAGGTAGGGCGTTTATGCTTAAATTAACCGGAAACATGTTACCGCCAGAGCGCCTATGATAAGGATTATCCCAGCGCCCAGTAAAACTTTTCCAATGGTTTCATTTCTGTCTGTTAGGCGAGAACCAATATTTACCAGCAAACGCCAGGGGCTGTAGGCATCTATTCTTGACACATAAGAAGAACTTTGCCGATTTCCTATGGCATACAAAAAATTTTGCCAATCTTTTTGCAAAATGTTAACGCCCAAGGCAAACTCTCGTTCAGGGCTCAGGCCTTTTGAAAAAGCCCGGAAAAAAACAGAATCTTTAGAATATTGAGGGGATTTTTGATTTGTAGGATCTTTCTGTTTTTCCTGAAACTGCTGGTAGGCATAGTTTTGACCATACTGAATAGCTTTCTGGGGATTCTGCGTTTGCTTATAAATCCCAAGAGTATGGTAATATACCTTGGAGGCGCCCCGTTGTCCTAGGTATTGATCAATGATTTTATCGATAGCATTCTCGAGCGCAAAGGTGATGGAATTGCTCTGCCTGCTTTCCGCGGCGTATACCTGTCCTTTGATAGACATGACAGCGGCCAACAGTCCAGATACCTCCGCGTTTCCCGTGTGGATGTTAGTATTTTTAAGTAGATTACCGCTACCGCCGATATGGGCAGCAAAGCGATTTGCTCTCTCCAGTTCTTTGCCGGAGCAAGAGATAGAACTTCCCTGCTTAAAGGTATTTTCCTCGATGCCTTTCTTGGCATTGCTGATAACTTCATTTCTCTGCCTAAGTTGCTCTTTCCATGAATTTTGCTGTGTATGATAGGCTTTCTGAAAACGAATATTTTCTTTTCCGGATGATTGATAAACCATACCCTCTCTGGCTAATCCCGTACTTTTGCTGCCGGGTGGCCTTCCATGGACAAAAAGTGTATGTGCAGTCTGAGGAGAGATAGTTTTCCCGGCAGTTTGCCGGTAAAGGCTGGATCGAATACTGTCTAATGTTGTGGTTTGTCCGGTCTCTTCAAGGAGAGTGGTGAGCTGTTCCAAATTCTGCTCCATCACTAAACTCAATTTTTGCGCTAACAGCACATCCAGACGCTTCAGTTGTTCTACTAAATTTTCCCCTTCTGCATATTTTAAGGCCGCTTCAAGAAGAGTGAGATACAGCTTTGACAGTTCCTGAAGCTGCTTTGCCAGATCGAGATCAAGGTCGGGTTGCCATTTTAGAAAAGCTTC
Organism: uncultured Lachnospiraceae bacterium; assembly: GCA_949740725.1. GTDB lineage: Bacteria > Bacillota > Clostridia > Lachnospirales > Lachnospiraceae > Caccovicinus. The sequence continues at coordinate 4,195 of CATJIO010000061.1, forward strand.
CCAGTCTTTTTCTTCCAGCTCCAGTATCCATCTGAGCGCTTCTTCGGCAGAAACATTTCTGTCAGTGGGGAAACGTTTGCGTGTTTCAGAGATTTCCGCAGTGTCTTTGGGCTGCTTTTGCTGGGCATCTGTGTGAGATGACCGTACTTTTTCCTGCCGTTTCGCTAGTGTCCTGGAAACTTCCTGAAGCAGTACCTCGCCAGTTTTTGCTTCCGCTGGCTGCTTGAATGACGGAAGCTCTTTTTCTGCATTGATTGGTGATCCTGAAGCTATGCTGGTCGATTTTATCTTTGACATATCCTTTTCCTTCTCTGTGCTGGAAAATATGGTTCTATTAAGATATATCGACTTAATTGCCAAAACATTGATAGAGTAACCAAAATAGAAGCATTGTTTTTATGTAAAGATGAAGTCATAAAGGAAGCTGCCTGGCCATATACTTGCGGTAAAGGGGGCACATGGCAATGGAAGAGATGGAGCAGGTGATACGGCTGTTTCCACAAAGGCTGAGGAATCTTTTGCAAAAGGCGGATACTTTGCGCTTTCCGGCTGAGGAACTACGTCTGAGGATAGGACAACCTCTACTGATGAGGGCCTGGGGGAAGGAGTGGTGGTTGGCAGGGAGAGAGCAGTGTTGGGAAGCAGCGACAGGCCATGCGGGACAAGAGGTTTACCGGGTGTCAGAGGAAGACATCCGGGATACTTTGGAGTTTATGAGCCGTTATTCTCTGTATGCTTATCATGAAGAGCTACGCCAGGGATTTTTAACAATTTCTGGAGGACACCGCATTGGGGTGGCAGGACAGGTGGTGGTGGAAGGGGGAAGAGTGAAAAATATTCTCTATGCGTCTTTCTTAAATGTTCGGATTGCCAGGGAAGTTCTGGGCTGTGGGGATGATGTAATGCCCTGGATTTATGAGAAAGGAGAGATCTGTTCTACACTGATTATCTCGCCGCCAAGGTGCGGGAAGACAACATTGCTGAGGGATTTAATCCGGCAGGTCTCTAATGGATGGGAATGTAAAGAAAATAGACAGCGCGCAAAAGGTATTACCGTAGGTGTAGTAGATGAGCGGTCCGAGCTGGGAGCATGTTGCCACGGTTACCCTCAAAATGATTTGGGAATCCGGACGGATGTACTGGATGCATGCCCTAAGGCAGAAGGAATGATGATGCTGATACGCAGCATGGCGCCTCAGGTAGTGGCAGTAGACGAGATTGGGAGCATTCAAGATTTGGAAGCCATTCGATATGGAAAAAATTGCGGTTGTAAGCTACTGGCTACGATTCATGGACAATCCCTGGAGGATCTCCAAAAGAAACCAGTATTGAGGGAATTCATCCAGGAAGGTACATTTCAGCGATTTGTTATTTTAAGCAGCAGAGGAGGGGCAGGGAAGGTGGAAGGGATATTTGACGCCGGCGGGCGATGTTTGAAAACCTAAAACAGGAAAAGTTCTGGAGTAGTAAACCGAATGTCTTGACGGAAGGATAGGAGGGAAAGCAGAGATGAAATGGATGGGGGCGTGCCTGGTAATATTGGGATGTACAGGGTTGGGGCGGCATTTGGCCTGTCAGTGGACATTACGGCTTCGATGGCTGGAGCAGCTGCGGCAGATGATTTATTTTTTGAAGGGTGAAATATTATATGGCCATGCCCCATTAGGAGCGGCACTGGAACAGGTAGGAGGGCGTTGTGAGAGGGCGGAGAGCGCTAGAGGATGTTGTGGGCTTCCACGATTCTTTCGCTCTGTGGCGAAGCGCATCGGGATGCAGGAGGGGGAGATTTTCTCAGATATCTGGAAGGAGGAATTGGCGCAGCTGAAGGATTCCCCATTAAAAGAAGAGGATCTGGCCGGACTAAAAAGCTTAGGGGATCATCTGGGATACCTGGATTTGAGTATGCAGGAGCGGAACCTGCTTTTGTATCTGGAGCATCTGGATGGGCAAATCGAATATCTTCGAATGCATCGAAAAGAGAAAACAAAGCTTTACACCAGTCTTGGGGTGATGGGAGGGCTGTTTCTGACCGTAGCTATGTTGTAGATCAACAGCACAAAATCGTAGGAGGCATTATGGAGGTTAATCTGATATTTCGAATTGCAGCGGTGGGGATACTGGTATCGGTGATCTGCCAGGTGCTAAAACACAGCGGGAGGGAGGAGCAGGCGTTTCTTACCAGTCTTGCTGGCCTGGTACTGGTGCTGTTTTGGATGGTGCCCTATATTTATGAGCTGTTTGAAACGATGAAGCGATTATTTTCTCTATAGGAGGGCTTATGACCATTATCACTGTGGCTGCGGTGGGAATAACTGCTGTTTTTCTGGCATCCCAGTTAAAGGGAATGAAAGGAGAGTACAGCTTTTTTTTGTCCGCTGCAGCAGGGATGTTCGTCTTCTTCTTCGGAATGCAAAAGCTGGAAGGGATTTTAACGGTAATTAAAAAAATCCAGGAGGAGATCCAGCTGAATCCAGTCTATTTTTCTACTTTAATGAAGATGGTGGGAATTACTTATATCGGCGAATTTGCCACCGGAATATGCAAGGATAGTGGCCATAGCTTTTTGGGAAGTCAGATTGAGATTTTCGGCAAGCTTTCCATTCTGGCGGTCAGCGTCCCGGTAGTGCTGGCGTTGCTAAACACACTGGAAACATTTCTGGTTTGAAAGGGAATGGCGGGATGAATGAAATAAAAAACTCAGGCTGTTTCTGCCTGATTTTGTTGATTCTTTTTTTTATAGGGCCTTGGTTTTGCGTTCCGGCCTGGGGGCAGGAAAGGAAGACGGAAAGGGAATCTGCGGGGACAGATGTTTTTTTCCCAGATGCAGTTGAGGAGCTGGATCTGGAGAGAATACAACAGTTTTTAAATCAGAGCAAAGAGACGGGCAGCATCTCCATTTCTGGTCTAATGGAGGAGCTGGCAGCTGGTAACATTAAAGGGATGTTAGCCAGAATAGGAGATTTATTTCGGAAGGGCGTTTTATCTGAGATTACGGAAAGCGTCCGATTTCTGGCCCAAGCGGCGCTTTTGGGGATTTTAGGAGCGGTCTTTTCTCAGGCGGCAGCAGTTTTTCCTGATAGTCGGATATCCGAGACCGGATTTTTTATTACTTACCTTTTGGCATTTACCTGTCTAACCGCTGGTTTTTTTACTAGTGTAGAGACGGCTGCGTCGGTGGTGAAACATGTACTTGATTTTATGAAGGTGCTTCTGCCTTCATTTTTTCTGGCTGTCGCTTTTGCTGGAGGAAGCTTATCTGGAGCTGCCTTATATGGAAGCGTCATTGGCGGGGTGGGAGCGGCTGAACTTTTGTGCGGCCAGGTTATGATTCCTTTAGTAAAGGTATATGTATTTCTTGTGCTTGCAGGAAACTTATCTAGGGAAGCATTTATCACGAAGCTGACCAGCGGCCTGGAATCGGGAATCCGCTGGACCTTACGAACTGGAGCAGGTCTATTTCTGGGACTTCAGATGATTCAGACAATGATCCTGCCCTACGCAGACAGTGTAAAGCGGGTAGGACTACAAAAGCTCGTTTCCTCTATCCCTGGAATCGGATCTGGAGCAGAGGCAATAGTACAGGTAACCGTAGGATCCGGAGTGCTGCTGAAAAATACCGTGGGGGGAGCAGCAGTAGTGATTCTGGCTATCCTTGCAGCAGCTCCGGTGGCCAAGCTGTGTTTTTTCCTTTTGCTGTACCGGGGAGCCGCGGCGCTGATGGAGCCGGTCTGTGACAAGCGGCTGACTGCTTGCGCAGATGGCATGGGAAAGGCCCACAGCCTTTTGCTGCACATTGTCCTGGCGGTGGTGCTACTATTTGCCATTTCGATTGGTGTGGTATGTGCGGCTACTAATGCCGTATATTTTGGAGGATAGAAAAGGGGGAAGAAAGCGCGATGGGAGAAATTGTCCAATGGGTAAAGAATATTACTTATTATTTTATTTTGGTCCATTTTCTCCTTCAGCTGATTCCCAACAGGAAGTATGAGCGGTATATCCGGCTGTTTTCTGGAATTATTTTTGTGCTTTTGGTAGTAAGTCCCTTGACTAAGGGGTTTAATTTAGAACAAAAGCTTGCATATGCCTATGAAAAAATTCGGTTTGAACAGGATACAGAGGAATTTTCTCAGAAGCTTTGGGGGATGGAAAATCAGCGGATCATGGAGGTGATAAGTCAATATGAAGAGGCGGTCGCCCAGGATGTGATGGCAATGGCGAAGAGCCAGGGGCTGAACTGTAAACAGGCTCAGGTAACCATAGAGAGCCGGCCGGAGGAAGATACTTACGGACAGGTGGTGGGAATAGAGCTTCTTTTTGAACAGGAGGCAGGAGATAAGGAAAGGGAGAAGGCAGAGGCTGCAGTTAGTGTAAAGCAGGATGCTGTCCGTCCTGTTCAGATCCGGATAGAGACAGACGGGGAAGGGGAAGAAGAAACTCGGAGGCAAGAAGCAAAGGAGAGGGAAATGCTATATGAATTTCAAAGAAAGGTGGCGGAATATTACGGACTGGAGGAAAGGAGTATCCGGATTGCGTGGTAAAATGTCAAAGGAAAATTGGGTGATTCTCCTTTGTGCAGGATTGATTCTGATGATTTTGGCCGTACCCTTTGGATCTAAGGATACAGAAGACCAAAAGGGGGCGGGGCTAGTGGAAAAGGAAGGGGATGTCTGGCCCGGCAGTTTGGAGAGTGGAACAAAGGGAGGAGAGGGAGGGCAGACTTCTTCTCAATCAAGGGGAGGAGAAAATTTTGGCTCCTATGATGATTCCTATGAAAAATTTTTGGAAGAAAGGGTGAGGGAGGTACTTTCTAAGGTAGAGGGGGTGGGTGAGGTGGATGTGCTGATTGTGCTCAAGTCTTCAGAGCAAAAAGTATACCAGGTGGACGGAAAAAGTTCCCAGGCATCTACCAGAGAGCAGGATACCTCTGGAGGAGTGCGAGATATAACCGAACACGAGCAGGAGTCAAGTACAGTGGTCATAAACAGAGGAGGCGCTGTGGGAGACGGGGCAGGTCCGCTGCTGGCAAAAGAGCTTCGGCCAGAACTATCCGGGATCGTAATCAGCGCACAGGGTGGGGGAATCCCATCGGTAAAATCAGAAATTATGGATGCGATGGAGGCATTATTTGGCCTGCCTGCACATAAGATAAAAGTATTAAAGAGGGTGGAATAAAGGAGCGAGGACAATGAAACCGAAAAAAGAATTAAACATGAAAAAACTGTTTCGCCGCAATCAGGTGATTATTACCGCATTGGCAGTGATGATTGCTGCAGCCGGATATCTAAATTATGCCGGTAAGCAGGAATTAGCGGCCGGAAGCCAGGTGAATGAGGCCAAAATGATGGAGATCTCGGATGAAGATATTTTGGCAGAGAATCAGGCCAGCCCTTACTATGGCGATACACTGACCGAAATAGGCAGCTTGGACCAGGATTTCCTGGATGAAACCATTGCGGAGGCTACGATGGAGGAGAATTATCAATATGCGGAAGGAAACCAGACGGAAGATGGCGTGGCAGCTGGAGCTGACGGACAGACAGCTCAAGGTGAAGCTTCTCCAACTGGAATGGAAAACCCGGGAGAAGCGGTATTGACCAGTGGGATGAGTGTGACAGATTACATAGCGAATGTCCAGCTGAGTCGGGAACAGGTTCGGGCAAAGAATAAGGAAACCTTGATGAACCTGATTAACAGCACAGAGATTGAGGAATCTGCCAAGCAGCAGGCGATTCAGGATATGATCGCCCTGACAGAGGTGGCTGAGAAAGAAAATGCGGCGGAAACCCTGCTGATGGCTAAGGGATTTGCCGACCCGGTAGTCAGTGTATCTGCTGGCCAGGTAGATGTGGTGATCAATGCCTCCAGCATTACTGACCAGCAGAGAGCGCAGATTGAGGATATCGTAAAGCGTAAAACGGAATCTTCGGCGGATCAGATCGTTATTTCACTGATGAATTTATCCGAGTAATCTTTTGAAACCACCTTTCCAAAGTGCTCATCTTCTGATATAATAAAAGATAAATGACATAAAATTGTATTGAGCAGGAGGTAGTATGGTGGCAGAGATAGAAAATAGAAGCACCCATAAGGTATATGAGAAGGATAAGCTGGGAGAGGTTCAGATTGCCGACGAGGTAGTGGCAATCATTGCCGGCCTTGCCGCTACAGAGGTAGAGGGTGTAGATTCTATGGCAGGAAATATCACTAATGAACTGGTGGGAAAGCTGGGAATGAAGAATCTCTCCAAAGGAGTGAAGGTGGATGTAACCGAGGAGCATGTATCAGTAGACCTTTCCCTGAATTTAAAATATGGATATAATATTCCGGATGTGGGGGAGAAGGTTCAGGATCGGGTAAAGTCCGCTATCGAGAATATGACCGGCTTATCTGTGCTGGATGTAAATATTAAGATCGCCAGTGTGAACATGGAAAATGCAAATTAAGGAAAAATTGTTCAGGCGGGCAGGGAGACAGGATCTGAACAATTACAAATTAAGAGATAAGTAAAGGAAAAGGGGCAGTCTGGATAGAATTCTGACTGCCTCTTTTGCGCTGGAAAGTATAATGGGGACAGGCCGTGTTTTCAGGCAAAAAACTCTCGGTTGGCGAAAGCGCACACATTCGCTACAAATTCTTCCATATCATAATCCTCTTCCGCTTCCAAGTAGCATTTGGCAATGCTGATGTAGAGCTCCGCTAACAGGTAAACAAAAATAGAGGACTTGATATTCAGCCGGCAGTTTTCCAGCGCTAAATCGTGGAGCTTTTGATCCAGCACTTGAACCAGGTAATTTCGCAGGATATCCATGAAAATTCCGTTTTTATTGATCTGATAAGTTTTCTGGAAGACAGTCTTATTGGCATAGATGGCGGCAATCAGCTTGGTGACAAAGGTTCTGGCCTTTCCATCCTTTAGATAGATCACATCCTTATCCAGGTCAAAATGTTCGAAAAAGATCTGGAGACAGTAATATAGAAGGTCGTATTTATCCTCAAAGTACCGGTAAAAAGTAGAACGGGGCACCATAGAGTGATCACATAGCTGAGTTAAGGTGATTTTTTCAAAGGGCATTTCCTCAAGGAGCTGGAAGAGGGAGCGGCTTAAAAGAAGATAAGTTCTTCTGGTGGAAATTTTTTCTTTTCGGTCTGGCTGCATTGTAAAGGAATCTCCTTGTTCCATTATCAGTATCTGGGATTTTGTATAAAATGAGACAAAATTTTAAAAACTGTCTTATTCCGTACAAATAGAAAATATTGATTCTTGAGTATTTTAACATAATTATACATAATATGGCAAGTAACAGGAAACAAAAAGAAAGGATCAAGGAAGCAATGGAGGAGAAAAAAACTTCTGAAAATTTTATGGTGAAGCTGGCCAGCTTTATCGTAAATAAACGAAAAGCCTTTATCGCGCTGTTTGCTCTTGCCTGCATCTATAGCGCGATTTCCATTCCCAAGGTAGACGTGATCGATGATCTTACGGAATATCTTCCGGAAAGCACGGAAACTAGACAGGGTCTGGATATTATGAACGAGGAATTTACCACCTTCGGCTCTGCTAAGGTACTGGTGAGCAATATTACCTACGACAAAGCACTGGCGCTTTCAAAGGAGCTGGAGAGTATCGCCGGGATCTCGGCAGTGTCCTTTTACGATGAGGACAGCGACATCGATGACAGTGATGAGAGAGGGGACTATTATCGGGATGCCAGCGCTCTGTATACCATCACTTTGGAGGAAGAGGAGGATACGTTTGTCTCCCAGGAGGCCATGGTACAGATGCGGGGGATTCTGTCGGAGTATAGCTCTTATGTGTACAGCACGGTGGATAAGGATGACGCGGCTTCCCTGAAGGAAGATATGCGGGTGATCGTGGTGATTGTGATTTTCATTATCCTGGTAGTGCTTATTTTTACTTCCAAGACTTACATGGAGATTGTGATTTTCTTAGTGGTATTCGGGGTGGCGGCCCTGCTGAATATGGGGACAAATTATTGGTTTGGAGAAATTTCCTTTGTGACCAATGCAGTGGGGGCGGTCCTCCAGCTGGCCTTGGCCATTGACTATGCGATTATCTTCTTTCATCGGTTTATGGAGGAGCATGAGACGGAGGATACTACCCAGGCGACCATTATCGCCTTGAGTAAGGCGATTCCAGAGATCTCCTCCAGCAGTCTGACCACCGTATCCGGCATGGTGGCATTGATGTTTATGCAGTTTGGAATTGGCATGGATTTGGGAAGCGTGCTGACGAAGGCGATTATCATCAGCCTCCTGACGGTGTTTCTGCTAATGCCTGCGCTGATTATGATGTTTTCCAAGGCGATCGACCGAACTGTACATAAAAATTTTGTGCCAGCCATCCGCTTCTGGGGGAAGGCGGTGGTAAAGTTGCGTTTTGTGGGGATTCCAATTTTCCTTGCCATTGTGGCGGCGGCTTGCGTATTATCTGGGAAATGCCCCTATATTTATGATGTAAACTCCATTGAATCCAGCAAGAAAAATGAATTCCTTGCATCAAAAGAGAGAATCCAGGAAACCTTTGAGGTGACCAATACTATGGCGGTTGTGGTGCCAAAGGGAGACTATGACAAAGAAGGGAAGATCTTAAAACGTCTGGAGGCCATGGAGGAGGTGGACACGGCATTGGGACTGGCCAATGTGGAAGTATCCGATGACGGTAAATATATCTTAGTGGATAAGCTAAGTCCCAGAGAGTTCTCCGAAGTGGCGGAGGTAGATCTGGATTTAGTTCGCCTGTTGTATCAATTCTATGCGTTGGAGAATGAGCAGTACAGCGCCTTTATGAAAAATCTGGAAGATTACCGGATCTCCATCATTGATATGATTGACTTTATCTATGAGCAGAAAGAGAAAGGCGGAATCGAGTTTGATGATGAGCTGTCCGAGGAGATCGATGATCTGTATCAGGCAGTCTGCGATGCCAGAAAGCAGCTGGAAGGGGAGACATACGATCGGCTGGTATTTACCCTGAAGGGGCCGGTGGAGGGGGAGGAAACCTTTGCTGTGGTGGACCGGATACGGAATCTGGCCCAAGAATACTATGATGAGGTCTATGTGGTAGGTGATGCCACCAGCAATCAGGATTTGAGTAGTTCCTTCCAGCGAGACAATGTGATCATCAGTGTGCTGACCGCATTGTTTGTGGGAGTGATCCTGCTGTTTACCTTCCAGTCTGCCGGTTTGCCATTCTTGCTGGTATTAACCATTCAAGGGAGTATCTGGATTAACTTTTCTTTTCCTTACCTTACCAGCAGCACCATGTACTTTTTAAGCTATCTGGTGGTGAGCTCAATCCAGATGGGGGCGACTATTGATTATGCTATTGTGATTACCAGTCGGTATCTGAGCCTGAGGAAGGAAATGGATAACCGGAAGGAGGCAGTGATTGAGGCGCTAAACCAGTCGTTCCCTACCATTATCACCTCAGGAACCATTTTAACCAGCGCGGGATTTGTCATCGGCTATCTGACGAATAATGCGGTGATCGCCTCTTTGGGAAAGGTGCTGGGACGGGGAACGCTGATCTCGATTATCCTGGTTATGACTGTGCTTCCCCAGCTGCTCTTAATCGGCGATAAGCTGATCGATAAGACAGAGTTGACCCGAGCGTCTAAGTCAGAACAGGAGAAGGAGGAGCATAGCGATGAAAAAAAGAAGTAATTGTACCCGAAAATTAGCTGCCCTTCTTGCGGCGATGCTAATGATGCCCAGAATAGAGGGGCTTTATGAGGCTGATATAGCGTTTGCACAAAAGAAGCCAGACATTGGCTCTAGGGTACAACAGGAAGTTTCAATGGAGGAGGCAGATATAGAAGGGGACAAAGAGGCAGAAGTGGTGGCAATTCGTTCTGTAGAGGATTTTCTGGAATTCAGCAAAAACAGTGCCAGAGAAGGCTACACCAAGGGAAAACAGTTCATCCTGGAGACAGACTTGAATCTTCAAGGCACGGAGTTTTCGCCAGTTGGGGTGTTCGCCGGAGTTTTTGACGGCGGTGGATATGAGATCAGGGGGTTGGAGGTTTACTCTGCTGGTTCCAATCTGGGGCTGTTCCGATATATTCAGGAAGGGGCGGTGGTAAAAAACCTTTCCGTCTGCGGTTCCCTAAAACCGTCGGGCAGCCGGGTAAATATAGGAGGAATCGCCGGCGTGAATCGGGGGCAGATCGAGAACTGCCGGTTTTCCGGCCAGATTACTGCTCAGGAAGCCCTTGGAGGCATTGCCGGATACAATGAGGAGACTGGGGTGATTCTCCGGTGCGAAAATCAGGCGTTGCTTATGGGGAATTTAAAAACTGGGGGAATTGCTGGGGTGAATGAAGGAAGTATTTACACCTGTGTAAATCATGGGGAGATTAATGCTACGGATCAGGGTGTGTTTGAGGATGGGGAGACACAGGTTGCCTTGGGGGAGATAGATCTGGAGGAACGCATCCGCATTGAGCGGGTAAATGACGCAGGCGGGATCGCTGGGCTTTCCACCGGGCTGATTCAACGCTGCAGCAATCAGGGTACAGTGGGATACCCTCATATTGGCTATAACCTGGGGGGAATTGCCGGGCGCCAGAGCGGCGCCATTGAAGAATGTGTTAATCATGGCGATATCCAGGGAAGAAAGGATGTAGGAGGCATTGTGGGGCAATTTGAACCTCACCTGACCGTGATCTATGAGGAGGATATGTTTGACAGCTTGCAGAATCAAGTAGACGCCCTGTCAGAGATGGGAGATGCCCTGTCCAACATAATCGACAACGCAGGAGATCGCGCGGTAGATGATCTGGATCAGGTGGATTCTCAGCTGGGAAGAATCAAAGATACTGGCCGTTCCTACAAAGATGTGTACCGGGAGGACGGAGAGCAGTTTGATAGGGAGATTGACCTGGCGGTGGATGATATTCTTCAGACGCTGGAGGATATGGATTTAGATCTGATAGACAGTGGAAGCGAGATCCACTACCGGGCGGCGGTAGAACTGGTACGGAGGATCTTAGACTTGCAGAGAGAGGCAAGGAAAGGTTATGAGGGGAATATTACCGATATCAAGGCTTTGAAGGAATGGCTGGAGAAAAAGCGTCAGATCCTGGAGGAGATGGTCGGATTGGCAGAAGAACTCCAGCAGAACCTAATTTACCTGGCCGTCAATGTGCCAAAGGACGCGGCAGATGGCATGGAAAGCTTTGGGGGAGACCTGGAGGATTTGCAGGAGGAATCCCAGATCTTAATTAAGGCAATCCGAAGAAATAGCGACCAGCTGAAGGATGACCTGGAGCATATGGATGAAGATTTAACAGCGGATATGGATGTGCTTTCCCAGGATATGGACATTTTTACTGATGGGTTAAAGGATAGCAAGGCTCAGATACGGGAAAAGAAAAATCAGATGAAAGCCCAGATTGATGAAATACAGGATACTATTTCTGATGGCATAGATCGTGCCAGGGAGGAGAAGGAGCTATTTGAGGATGTGTCGGATTTAGTGGGAGAAGAACTGGAAGCGGGCATGGTTCACAACAGTCAGAACTGGGGAAAAATCCTGGCGGATTATCAGGCTGGAGGGATCGTAGGAATTGTCGGCATGGAAACTAGTTTGGATCCAGAACAGGATCTGGAGGCAGAAGAGGAACGGACCTTAAATGTGACCCGTAATGTGAGAGCCATTGTTTTCGAATGTGTAAATCAGGAAGAGGTGGCGGTGAAAAATGACTACGCTGGAGGAATTGTAGGAAAGGCGAACTTAGGTGCGCTGATTCAAAACCAGAACTATGGGGATATTATGGCGGAGGATGGAGATTATGCCGGGGGAATTACTGGCAGCAGCGCTTATGTCTTGCGGGGAAATTACAGTATGTGCCGGATTAGCGGGAACGATTATCTGGGCGGCATTGCAGGATGGGGAACCGATATTCTGGAAAATTACGCGATGGTGTCCTTCGATACCATGGATGGGGAATGGATTGGAAGTATTGCCGGTGACAGGGATTTGGAGGGGATCATTGAGGGCAACCGTTATGTGGATGAGGAAATCGGGGCATTGGATGGGATCACCTTTGAAGGTCAGGCAGAAGGGCTTCCCTACAAAGAGTTTTGCAGTTTGCCTGAGATTCCGGAAGCATTTGGACAGATAACCGTAACCTTTCTGGTGGAGGATCAGGTGGTCAAGACTGTCCACTGCAATTATGGGGAAGGAGTGCCGGAAAGCCAGATCCCAAAAGTTCCTCAAAAGGATGGATATTACTACATGTGGGAGGAAAAGGACTTGTCCTGTATCCGTGGAAAGGAAAAGGTTCGTGCTATCTACAAGGCTTGGAATACGACCATCGCTTCCTCCAAAGAGAAAAAACCGGAGCTTTTGGCAGAGGGAAATTTCTATCCCGGAACTCTGCTGGAGCTGACAGAAATGGATAAAACCAGCCTGGCAGATTGGGAGGCTAGCCTTAACAATGGCCAGATAATAAAAGGCTACCAGTATGATATCCATCAGCCGGAGGGAACTGCAAAGCCGGAGGAGATCACGCTCCATGTGCTGGCAGAGAGCTGCCCAAAGAATGCGCAAATTGGTGTTTGGCTGGATGGCCAGATCCAGCTGAAAGAAAGTCGAAAGGATGGAGACTATCTTGTATTTGCCATGGATGGGCCAGGAAGATTTGCGATCCTGAAGCCGGAGAAAAAGCTCATTTTCTGGTTACTTCCTGTGGGCGGGATTCTAATTTTGGCGGCCGGCCTGTTCAGGATCAGGAAGCGGAGGGAGAAGACAGAGGAAGATGAGGAAGAAATAGAAGAAACGGAGACGGAAGCATCCGAAGATCACGAGAAGGCTTGAAAAGGAATAATAGGAGAAGACCTATGAAGCAGGAAGAAAAAATCTGGGAAGAGATAGATGAAGCGGTGCTCACTATAGCAGAGCGATGTGTTTACCGAACCAGAAGAAAGGCATTGGATCTATACCGAAAGGGGTGCGGCGCAAAAGAAATTTTCTATACCACGGGAATCCGTCATATAGCAGTGGTACGTTTGTGGGAACGGTGTTGTACCACTGATCCAGTCACTGGCCATTGTTTCGGCTACCAGGCGCTTGTACCAAAATCAAAGATGAAACGGTTTGTACGGTAAAGCCAGCCTGAACCCCCAAGGAAAACAGAGCCGCTGCAAAGCAGACAAATACTGCTTGCGGCGGCTCTGTTTTACGTACTCTTTTTTGCTTTATTGTCTACTTTGATAATAATCGGACCAGGCAGGTCAGAATCAGGAATGATTTCCATTACCTCCTCTACCGGACAGTCTAAAATCGAACAGAGTACTTCGATGGTATGGGTGGAAACATACATATTCTTTTTTAAACGTCCGATCTGGCCGGCGCTGATGCCGTAGTGTTTTATCAGCCGATACTGCGTAACGTTTTTCTTTCTCATTGTTTCCCACAGCCGGTTATATGTAACCATTTTCATCACCTCTGTACTCAATTTAACCACCCTTATCCATAAACTGTACATTATCCATAAATGGCTAATACGCTTTACAGCGATTCTGGATTATGGTAAGATAGCTGAGAAAGTATTGACAGATGATGATATTCGTGATGCAGCCAGACTTTCCGGCTGCGTAAGGAGGTAGCAATGATAAAACAGTTAATGAAAAAAATTGATAAGACGAAGGCGCCGATTTGTGTAGGACTGGATCCAATGTTAAGCTATATTCCGGAACATGTAATGAAAAAATCATTTGAACAGTTCGGGGAGACTCTGGAGGGGGCGGCTGATGCTATCTGGCAGTTTAACCGGAAGATTATTGAGTGTGTATATGATTTGATTCCATCAGTGAAGCCTCAGATTGCCATGTATGAACAGTTTGGCTTGGAGGGCTTAAAGGTATACAAGAAAACTGTGGATTACTGCCACGAAAAGGGGCTGTTGGTCATCGGCGATGGGAAGCGGGGAGATATCGGCTCTACCTCCGCTGCTTATGCCTCAGGCCATCTGGGAAGAGTGCAGGTAGGAAGCAGGATGTATTCCGGCTTTGACACGGATTTTTTGACGGTGAATCCATACTTGGGAACAGATGGAGTAAAACCATTCGTTGACGTGTGCAAGGCAGAGGATAAGGGATTGTTTGTCCTGGTGAAAACCTCAAATCCTTCCAGCGGTGAGTTTCAGGATCAGCTGATCGAGGGAAGGCCATTATATGAGCTGGTGGCGGAAAAGGTAGTTCAGTGGGGAAGTGAAGCGATGGATGGTGACTATAGCGATGTAGGTGCTGTAGTGGGAGCTACCTATCCGGAGATGAGCCGTATCTTGCGGAAACTAATGCCTCATACCTATTTTCTGGTGCCTGGCTATGGAGCCCAGGGAGGGACAGCAGAAGATTTGAAGTACTGCTTTAATGCAGACGGCTTTGGCGCGGTGGTAAATTCTTCTCGGGGGATAATTGCCGCTTACAAAAAGGAAGACTATCAGAAGTTTGGTCCGGAGCATTTCGGAGATGCTGCTAGGCAGGCGGTAATCGATATGGTGGAAGACATTAACCAGGTGCGTTAGGGGACAAAAGAGCATGTTCAGAAATGATTAGGAGGAATCATGGCAAAGGTAAAAGAGACGGCAGCCATCCTGAGCCAGGAGCAGCTGGCAAAGGGAATCTATAGTATGTGGATTCACACGGAGGCAATCGCTTCCCAGGCAGTACCGGGGCAATTTATCAATATTTATACCAGAGATGGGGCAAAGCTTCTTCCCAGACCCATTAGTTTATGCGAGATTGACGAAGAGGGCAAAAAGCTTCGAATTGTGTACCGGGTAGCCGGAGAAGGGACCCGGGAATTTTCTCGGTGTAAGGCCGGCGAGATGGTGGATATTCTGGGACCCCTTGGGAATGGATTTCCACTGGAGGAGGGAGCGGGAAAGAAGGTATTGCTAATTGGCGGCGGCATCGGCATCCCTCCTATGCTGGAGACAGCTAGGCGCCTGGAGGGAGATAAAACGATTATCCTGGGATACCGGGATAGCCAGACGTTTTTGCAGGAGGAGTTTCAGGCTCTGGGAACAGTTTTTACTGCCACGGAGGACGGGAGCATAGGCGTGGAAGGGAATGTACTGGATGCTATCCGTCAGGAGAACATCCAGGGAGAGATTATCTTTGCCTGCGGCCCCATACCTATGCTTCGCGGGGTAAAGGAATATGCGGCGGAGCGCAACATGGGCTGTCTGCTTTCCCTGGAGGAGAGAATGGCCTGCGGCATTGGCGCCTGTCTGGCCTGCGTGTGTCAATCCAGAGGGATTGATAGTCACTCACAGGTGAAAAATAAGCGGATCTGTAAGGATGGTCCTGTATTCTGGGCAGAGGAGGTGGAGCTGTGATAAACATGAAGGTAAATCTGGCCGGGGTGGAGCTTAAGAACCCGGTGATGGAAGCCTCCGGGACTTTTGGCTCCGGCGCAGAGTACAGCGAGTTTGTGGATTTAAATCAGCTGGGCGCTGTTGTGACTAAGGGAGTGGCGAGCATCCCCTGGCCGGGAAACCCTACTCCCAGAATCACAGAGACCTGGGGAGGTATGCTAAATGCCATCGGCCTTCAGAACCCGGGAATTGATGTATTCGTAAAGAGGGATATTCCTTTTTTAAAGCAGTTTGATACTAAGATTATTGTGAATGTCTGCGGCAGGACAGAGGAAGACTATATCCAGGTGGTTGAACGTCTGGGGGATGAACCGGTGGATCTTCTGGAAATCAATATTTCTTGTCCCAATGTGAAAGAGGGGGGGATCGCTTTCGGCCAGGATCCCAAGGCGGTGGAAGCTATCACAAGGGCCTGCAAGTCCCATGCAAAACAGCCAATCATTATGAAGTTAAGTCCCAATGTGACGGATATCACGGTCATGGCCAAGGCCGCGGAGGCCGGCGGCGCGGATGTGATTTCGCTGATCAATACCATTACCGGTATGAAAATCGACGTGGATCGGAGAACCTTCGCCCTGGCTAATAAGACCGGGGGGCTGTCCGGACCTGCCATTAAGCCAGTAGCTGTGCGGATGGTTTACCAGGTGGCCCAGGCTGTCCGGCTTCCTATCATCGGTATGGGGGGGATTCAGTCCAGTGAAGATGCCCTGGAGTTTATTTTAGCGGGAGCATCGGCAGTGGCAGTGGGAACTGCGAATTTTTATAACCCTTATGCTACAACGGAAGTGGTTAAAGGAATTTTTCAATATATGGAGAAAAATCAAATGGAGGATATTGGCTCCCTGGTGGGAGCGGTAAGATAGTTTTGCTGTTGTTTACAGTGGCAAAGAAGGACTGAAGGATTATCTGGCTCCTCGGGCTGGCAATTTTAGAATAAGGAGAAGAATATGGAGCAGTATAAGCAGGAATTTATTGAATTTATGGTAAAAAGCCAGGTCTTAAAATTCGGCGATTTTACTTTGAAAAGCGGCAGAAAGTCCCCGTTCTTCATGAATGCAGGGGCTTACGTCACCGGTACTCAGCTGAGAAAGCTGGGAGAATATTATGCAAAGGCTATCCATGATCATTTTGGTCTGGATTTTGATGTGTTGTTTGGACCAGCTTACAAGGGGATCCCTCTTTCCGTGGCGACGACTATGGCGATCAGCGAGTTATACGGGAAGGATATACGCTACTGTTCAAACCGGAAGGAAATGAAGGATCACGGGGATACAGGAATCCTGCTGGGCAGCAAGTTGAAGGATGGCGACAGGGTGGTAATCATTGAGGACGTGACTACCTCTGGGAAGTCCATCGAAGAGACCTTCCCTATCGTAAAGGCTCAGGGAAATGTAGAGGTAAAGGGACTGATCGTTTCTCTGAATCGGTTAGAGCGAGGCAAGGGGGAGAAGAGCGCTCTGGAGGAGATCCAGGCTCTTTATCACTTCCCTGCCGCCGCTATCGTGACGATGAGCGAGGTAACAGAATATCTGTACAATCGGGAATGTCTGGGACAGATTGTAATTAATGATGACATAAAATCAGCCTTAGATGCATATTATAGTCAGTATGGCGCAAGATAATTATTCCAGAGACTAGCCAGATGGCTAAAGGAAGGGGAGGAATGCTTATGAATATGGAACGGATTTATAAAACGATGCGGAATGTGGGAGCCGGAAGCATTGCTATGGGGATTGTGATTGCTACAGTAGGGCTGACTGTGGGAACTGTGTCCATTATTGCTGGAGCGATTTTGTTAAAAAGAAAGTCAGAGATAGAATTTTAAGTAATCGTTCAGAAAAATAAGAAGATTGTTTGTCTGGAGGATACTATTTTATGATTTACAGGCAAGATTCGTCTCTGGGAGTAGATGATATATGATAAGACATACAACCAAACACCAGAAAATGGGCTGGGTATTGTTCCTTGGATACCTGGCTCTGCTGGTGTATTTTCTGTTTTTTGCTGAGTCATTCGGAAGGTCAGAAAGCGCCAGATCCGGCTATGCCTATAATCTGACACCATTTAAAGAAATTATGCGGTTTTGGACCTATCGGGAAAAGCTTGGGATGCGGGCAGTGATGCTGAATATTGTGGGAAATATTGTCGCCTTTATGCCTGGCGGATTTTTTCTTCCGATTATTAGCCGGAGAAGTAAAAAGTGGTATAATACAGTCTGGATCGGATTTTTCTTCAGTCTTCTGGTGGAATCGGCGCAGCTGATATTTAAGGTGGGAAGCTTTGATGTGGATGACCTGATGCTGAATACAGCCGGAGCTGCTCTGGGCTATGTTTTATATCAGGCAGTACAGCATGCTCGCATCTGGAGGAGGCGTTATGGCAGGGGAAAAGAGAAAAATTAATTATGTAAACTATATTAGAAAGCCTCTGGCCAAAGGAAGCTTTTACGCGGCAGGACTTACCACAGTAGGATTGATCCTCTTCGGCTCTGTACTGGGGCTGGCGGTTCGATCCCAGGGGAATGTGCCCTTAAACGTTGGAGCGATGGCATTTTCCAGCCTGCTCTTTGCCCTGTGCGGATTCATTTATGGGATTCAGGCCTTGTTTGAGAAGGAAAAGAATTATATTTTGGCCAAGCTATCCATCATCCTTGACGGGCTTATGATTTTAATATGGTTGATTATGATGATTATCGGGTTGGGACTGTAAATAGGCAGGCCTGATGATCGGCGGGAGAAAGAGAGGATGAACGTATGAATGTTTGGGAATTTCGGAAGGAAGAGAATCAAGAGGTGATGGAGCGTTATCAGCTTTCCATGGAGCGGATCCGGCAGATCCCGGAAGAGGGTAGCGTCCGTGAGCCCTACGGTTCATTTTTTGTTAAAACTGCCCGCTTTATTAGCAGGCTGGGAGAACTGGCAGATTGGTTGCAGGAAGGAGGAGAGAACCGTGCCTCCTTAGAGGAACTGGAGCAGGTGAACCATGAGCTATATCAAGATATTCTGCCGGAGAATTATGAGAAGAGCTACGGCAATCCGGCTTTCGCCTCCCTGATGTTAGGGAGAGAATTTGGTCCTCTGCTTTCTTTTCTCTATACGGAGATCCGGTGCAATATTCCCTGTGTGTATGAGGGAAAGCTTCCGGAGATCACCGCAGCGAATGAAACATTCATCGAGATTTATAATCAATTTGAAGGCGAATTCCCTCAGGTTCAGGAGGTGAAGGATGTGCTCTACTGGTATGTGAGCGACTACGCAGACCAGACGCTTCAGACCTGGATCCAGGAGCGATTCAGCACCCGGTGGAGCTTTGCAAAGGATATTATTATGGAAGCAGATCTGACGGATCTGCGGTATTTGTACCGGTTTGGAGAATATATATCCAGCTCAGAGATGGGGGTAGCCACGTTTTTAAATTCGCTGCAGGAGGAGACCATCCAGTCCATGGCAGATACCTATGTAGAGGGATATCGGAAGGGCTTTGAAGCCATGGGACGGGATCTATCAAAAAAGAAAACTGTGCTGATACGCTACGAGATCGGCTTTGAGCGGATGATACGCCAGGCAGTGGAGGGCTTCCGTAAGTTGGGCTTGGAGCCTCTGCTTTGCAGAGCGCCTCAGAGGGTAATTAACCGGAATCCCAGCAGGAAGGTAGGGTGGTATAGCACCTCGCCCAATAAACAGTATGACTATGATCATCGATATGACAATGCAGTTTTTATGGGTAATACGGTAAAGGAGCGGAAACTGGCCGTCCTAAAGACCGCCTTAGAAGAGGTAAAAGAGGAGGCGGCCTGGTATGCAGGCCCAGCAGTGGTGGAAACCTTCGGAGAGGCGGGTTTTGTGCCAGTCAACAAAAAAGAATGCTTCACCCTCTCCCCTCATCAGGAGGAGGTAGTGAGAAGCTTTAATAATGAGTTTACCCAGCTGATGAATCAGTATGTGCCCGAGGAGGAAACCAGCTTCACCATCATTGCCTTCCCCAGGCCGGAAATCGGAGAGCCATATAAAGAAATCTTTCAGGAGATCATACGCATTAACACTTTGGACTATGAGATGTATCGGGACATTCAGCAAGTGTTGATCGATGCGCTGGACAAGGCAGAGTACGTGAAGGTCAAGGGAAAGGGAGAAAACCGTACTGACCTTACCATCTCCCTATGTTCTCTTACCAACCGGGAGAAAGAAACCAGATTTGAAAACTGTGTGGCAGATGTGAATATCCCTGTAGGCGAAGTATTCACATCTCCAAAGCTTGCGGGAACCACCGGAGTCCTTAATGTCGGCAGTGTGTACATCGGTGATTTTCAGTTTAAAAATTTAACCCTTCAATTCGAGAACGGCTTTGTAAAGGGCTACGCCTGTGACAACCTACCGGATCCCGAGGAAAGCCGGAAGCTGGTAAAGCAGGTAATCCTGAAAAATCATAAATCCTTGCCTATGGGAGAGTTCGCCATCGGAACGAATACTACAGCTTATGAAGTAGGTAGAAGGTACGGTATTGTAGACCGCCTTCCCATCCTGATCGTAGAAAAAATGGGGCCGCATTTCGCGGTAGGAGATACCTGCTACAGCTGGGCAGAAGACTGCCCCGTGTATAATCCTGACGGAAAAGAGGTAATCGCCAGGGATAATGAGGTATCTGTGCTAAGAAAGACCGATGTCTCTAAGGCCTACTTTAGCTGCCATACGGATGTTACGATTCCTTACGATGAATTGGATTCCATTATTGCATATGGGGAAGACGGGAAGGAAATTGAAATTATTCGGAATGGGAGATTTACCTTGCCGGGGACGGAAGAATTAAATCGGGCGCTGGAGGAGACGTAATTGCTATATTATTGAGTCGCTGGTTAAGTGAGCCGTGAAGGCCAGGTGAATTGCTGGCTAAGGAATTCGCGGTGGCTTTAGGAGTCGTGAACTAGGTA
>CATJIO010000062.1 GCA_949740725.1 uncultured Lachnospiraceae bacterium
CTTTAACAACAATACTATAAAATTCTTGAGTTGTCAATCATAAAATCTGGATTTTTCTTGTTCATTTTTACCAATTCCTCATCTATCTCAAAACCTATACCTTTTGTAACATGCTCTGCCGCTCCTGGATTTCCAAGAGGGCAACATTTTTGCTCTGCTTCTGCGCCCAGGGAGCCAATGCCGTATTTGCGCGAGCATTGGCCTTCATTTCTGGCAGGGAGAGAACTCTGCAAGGGGGGATTGCATTCATAAAGTGGGAAGAAGATAGGTTACGAGCATCAATTAACTTCAAATAATAAATAAAAATAGAAGGTAATATGGGAAGAAAAAAGGATTCCAGAAATTCAACATGGGAGTCCAAAAGCTTCCCAATAGTTAAGCGGAAATTACATTCAAATAATGGATGGTATTAGGAGGTAAACTACTTGGGGCTTGGGATAATCGATGGGAAAGAGTGGATAGAAGAGTTTATCGGTGATTATGCGGCGGAGCACAATCTGGATCCCAGAACCAAAAAGGCCTATCGCATGGATTTGAATCATTTTTACGCATGGGCCCAGGAGAGGCGCGAGGATAAGCATGGGCCCGATTCAGAGGAATATGCATGGGAGGACTGGATGGATGCCTACTTAGATTATCTCAGCATAGAAAAGAACTTGAGCTTCTCCACCATATACCGGAAGAACCGGGTGCTGAGCTATTACCTCGCCTATCTGGCACGCCGGGGAGTAATTTCCAGTTACCGCTCGCTGAAAGCGATAAAGCGGTCTGAGGAAGGCGGTATGAAGGGGCAGACGGCCCAGGGCCTGCTGTCGAGAAAAGACGCAGACGCTTTTTTTGCGGCCATGAACCGAGAGTATGAGGGACTGGACAGCGAATTCCGCAGGCGGGTCTGTTTGCGGGATATGGTGATGATGGAGCTGCTTTTTTATCACAAGATGGAGATCAGTGAGCTGCTGCAGATCGAGATACAGGATTACGACCAGAAAAATGGTGTTCTTACCATACAGAGAAAACGTGGGATGAGCCATGGGATCCATCTGTATTCCCAGGGGCTATTGAAAAAAATGGCGTTATGGCTGGAGGAGAGAAAGGCGTTTCAGCGAGAAGGGGAGTATGAAAACCGGATGTTTTTGTCAAAGTTAGGCCGGCCCTTGTCCATGGAGATGGTGATTCAGATCTTTGATAAATACCGGCGGCTGGCGGGGATAGAGAAGGAGCTGACGCCGAAAGATTTGAAGGAGAGCAGCATGAAGGTATATGCAAGAGAATTGATGGTGGAGAGGTGCAGCTGA
>CATJIO010000063.1 GCA_949740725.1 uncultured Lachnospiraceae bacterium
GGGCTGCCGTGGTCTCCGCCGCTCCGCCGCCGCAGGCTGCCATGGAGAGTACCATGGTAGATGCTAAGCCAACTGCCATAACCTTCTTGAATAGTTTCATAAAAATCTCCTCCCTTAATATGGATATTTTTATTGGCTGGAATCAGACGATGGGTCCGCTGTCCCTGTCAACAATCCCATTATACTTCCCTCCATTTTATTTTTCCATAGGATTTTATTTAAATAAATATGAAATTTCTTTGATTTTTTCATAATATTGACGATTTTTGTATTTTTGCCCTGAAACATTGTATACAAATATACCAACTTTGCCGGATTTCCCCGGCGCTGCGCACCGGCTGGCAGACTGCTTCTGTCACCGCCGCCCTCACCGGGTCAGCGCCTTCTGATGGGTCCAGTAATATGTACCTTCTTCCAGCTCCACCGCTGCCGCCGGATCCTCCCCCAGGGCCAGAGCCGCCGCAATGTGAACGATGGCATGGGCGTATTCCGTCCGGTCACTCTGGACAGTACCCAAAAGCTTTCCCCGCTCCAGCGCTTGCACCCCCTGAGGTGTACCATCGATTCCCACAATATTGATCTTATCCAGAATGCCCAGCCGTTCCATGGCATCGATAGCCCCCAGGGCCATATCGTCATTATTACTGATCACCAGCTCGATCTGGCCTGGAAACTGCTCCAGCCACTGCTCCATCAAAGCAGAGGCCTGGCTTCTCTCCCAGTTCCCAATTCCCCCGGTAAGCTTCTCTAAGGGAACCCCAGCCTCCATCAGCGTCTGGATGGACCATTCGGTCCGGATCAGGGAATCCTGATGGCTGGTCTCCCCTTCTAAGAGAACATAATTTACTTTCCCATCCCCGTTTAAATCGATGGAGAGAGGATCCTCTTGGTAGTCCTCTGCCACAATATTTCCCTGGAGCACTGCCGACTCTTTGGCATCTGCCCCTACATAGTAGAGCTTTTCCCAAAGGTTCAGATCCTCTTCCACCGGCTCCCGGTTAAAGAATACCACCGGCACACCGGCGCTCATGGCATCGCTGATCATGCCGGAGGCAGTGGAACGATCCACGATGTTCACGCATAAGGCATCATAGCCCAGGGATATCAGCCGCTCCGCCTGGCTGTCCTGGGCATTCTGGCTCTCTTTGGCATCCTCGATGGTCAGCACCACCTTGATCCCCGTCTCCTGCTCATACGCCTTGGCCTGCTCCTCCAGGGCCTGGCGTACATTGCTGATAAAGGTGTCGTCCCCCCGGTAGAGAAGGATCCCCAGCCGGATGGCCGTCTTCTCCTGGCCCTGCTGCTCCTTCTGCTGTTTCCAAATCCCCATTCCTGCCGCCAGCAGGCCTAGAATCAGAGCCGCTGACAGTACCTTCCATATTCTTTTCATCTGTTCTATCCCCGTCAATCAATAGGATACAGCATTTTCTCATAAGCTGGGTCCCGAAGATCTTCTTTCGTAATATAGCAGGCCTCCAGGGTAATCTGTTCCCTAAGGCCTCCTCCTTCCTGAATGGCCTCCACCGCTTTCTCCACACTTAAATATCCTTCATCAAACCAGTTGTGCACCACCAGGCCCCGGATGATTCCTTTATCCAGGTAGTTTAAAATCCGGTTAGTCCCCCCGATTCCGAAAAGCCCCATCACCTGCTCACCGTAGACGCTGCTCTCCTCCAGGACACGGGCGGCCTCCTCCAGGCTTTTTTCGTCCAGGGCAATGAGGATCACCTGCTGGCTATGGGGATACACGGTGCTCTCGATCAGCTTTCGGCAGTCATCCTCCGAGTTTAAGGGATATAAGGCGACCTGCCTTTCCCGGTGTCCCAAGGCCTTTCGGATCCCGTCGTTCATCTCTCTGGCATAACCGTAGTCCAGTCCCTGGGTAATAAGGTAAATAGGATATTCTTCTGAAAGCTTTCCCGCCGCCTCTCCTAAGAGCCTGCCAGCCTCCATGTAATCGATGGAAATCCCGCAAAGAACCTGAGAATGGGGAAAAAGATTTCCCAATACGATCAGAGGACTGTTCAATACCATCTCATCCAGAGAAAGAGCGGCCTCAGCTGGCGCTGCCGGGGAAAAGATCACTGCCTGGGCCCCGTCGGAGATCTCCCTGGAAATCAGCTGGATCTGCTGTTTTTGGTCATTAGGCTCATAGAGGGTAATAAAATTTAAATCCACATGAAGCGCTTCAGCCGCCTGATCCATCCCTTTTCGCAGCTTTTCGTAATCCTCATCTGAGGAATCCTCCACAATCACGGAAATCGGATAAATCTCCGCCTTTTTCTCGTGGAGAATCAGATTAGTGGAGGAGAGGAGGTATAGCAGCACCAGCACCCCGGCTGAGCAGGCTAAAAAAATGCTATGCCTTCTCCGTTCCATGGCTTGCCCTCCTCTCTTTTGCTGTGTTTTCCTGCTCCAAAAGCTCCTGGTAGGGAAGGGCGGGAAGAGTGATGTAGACCCTTGTCCCTTCATCTGGTTCTGACTGGATGGTCAGTCCGTAAGCCTCGCCGAAATACAGCTTAATCCGCTCATTTACATTCCGCACGCCAATTCCAGAGCCGGATCCCCGCCCGGAATGGACCGGTCCCTGGCCGGAAAATAAACTTTTCACCCGTTTTGGGGGCATGCCCAGCCCGTTGTCCTGAATCAGGAATCTAAGTTCTTCCTCCTGGCGGGAGACCTTAACCAGGATCTCCCCGTCTCCATCCATAAATTCCATGCCGTGATAAATGGCGTTTTCCACCAGAGGCTGGAGCATCAGCTTCAGGCTGGCCAGCTCCATCACCTCATCCTCTGCCTGGATCTGGTAAGTGAACTTATTTTTAAACCGCATTTGCTGAATCATCAGGTAATTCCGTACATGCTCCAGCTCGTCCCTTACCCGGATGATGCTTTTCCCCTTGCTCAAACTGATCCGAAAGAACCTTGCCAGGGCGGTGACCACCTTTACCGCCTCAGATTTTTTCTCATTTTCTACCATCCACACAATAATGTCCAGAGTATTATATAAAAAATGAGGATTAATCTGGGACTGGAGCGTGTTAAATTCGCTTTTTCGTTTAGATTCGTGCTCTGCCACAATGTCATCCATTAGGACCTGGATCTGACGGGCCATGCTGGTGATGGAACGGCCCAGGTGGCGTATCTCATAGGATCCCCCTACATATACCTTTGTATCCAGCCTTCCCTCCTCTAGCTCCTGCACCGACTTTTCCAGCTCGTGGATGGGATTGGTGATCCTGGAGGAAATGTAATAATTGATCACCGAGAGGATAAAGAGGATCAGCGCTATGATAAAGACGATGAAAAGCCTTGTCTTTAGCCCGCTAAAGGACATGCCCCGAACTGGAGTCACCCCCACCAGCTTCCAACCAGTGTATCCTACAGATTTTACGATCACATATCGGGATTCTCCCTGGAAGCTTTCCTGATAGAGCCCGTCCCGGTACTGGGAAGCCTGGATATGATTTTCCTGAGCCCGTCCGGCATCGATCAGCTGAGCCCTGGGATGATAAATAATCTGCCCTTCATTGCTGATCAAGTACACATAGCCGCCATTTCCCAGGGTAACGCTGTTTAGCAGCTGCTCTAAGCTGCTGTAGCGGATATCAATCAGCAAGACGCCCTGGCTCACCGAAGCGCCCTTAGTCACCTCCACTGCCCTGGATACGGAGAATACCCATCGGTATTGATTCTCCATGTTGTCAAATATGTACTGGACGTGAGGGATGGAAAAGTGGAGATTTTCGGTCTTCTCCAGGGCATCCTGGAACCAGGTCTCCTTTGTCACCATCTCATTGGCCTTCAGCCTGGCGGCAGGAACCGCCTTTAACAGTTCTCCTTCCCGGGAAAACAAGGCAATATTCTCCACTGCGTCGTCATTATTGTCATAGAGAAGCTTCATTTTGTCGAAAATGGCGTCCTCAGAGATATCTTTATTCTTTACTACTCCATAGTACAAGGCGTCAGAAAGCCGCATAATATTCCGCAGGTAGGCGTCCACAGACCGGTTTACCTGGGTCATAAGGATCTGATTTTCCTCCTGGATTGCCTCGGTCAGCTGGCTGGAAAACCGGTCATACAGGGACAGGCCGATAAGGACGATGGCAATGAGGGCGGTTACCGTGAAGTAGATAAAGATGGAATAACGTATCCCCATTCTGGAGAGGAGACGGGCCCCCTGCCCTTCTCTGGCCATCTGCTCCAGTTCCTTGTTGTTCTTTTCTCGCATCCTCTGGTTATCCTTTCAAAACAATCCCGTATTCTCTCACGCCTCCGGACGAAGAAAACCATATATACTTCCCTTGTCATCCCTTTGCTCCCCGGTATTTGGAAGGCGATACCCCGAATTTCTTTTTAAATACGTAGCTGAAATAATTCTGCTCCTGGTAGCCTACTTTGGAGGCGATAGCGTAGGTTTTGTCATCCGTCTTGTTTAGCAGCTCTACTGCCTTGTTCAGCCGCACCTCGGTGAGATGAGCGATGTAGGTCTGCCCCATTTCTTTTTTAAACATGGTGGAAAAGTAGGCTGGGCTCATATGGAGGTGACGGCAGATCTTCTCCACCGACAGTTCCGGATCCGGATAATTCTCCTGGATGTAGCGCTTGGCCTCCTGGATGATCTGCTTCATTGAGCTCTCCCGCTCCTGATTCATGGCCTGGTTAAGCTCCAGGGCGATCCGAATCAGCCAGCTCCGGAAATCCTCTCGCTTAAGGCCACCCTCCAGCCCTTCCAGGCATCCATTTTCTCCGCCCAGAAGTCCTGTGGCATCCAGGTCATACTGCTGCACCATCTGGATCAGGCTGTTGGTCACGCTCAGGAGAAACATCCTGCGCTGGCTGGCATGGACCTTAGCCTGCTCCATCCGCTGAGCGATTTCTTCCACCACCGCCCGTATCTTTTCCTCCGGCCCGAACTTTATGGCAGCGAACAGCTCTGACTCATCCCGTCCATCCCACACCAGCTTTCCTGGGTTCATGGGCTCCACATCATTGATATAGATGGTGCCGCCGGTACCGATGATGGCTTTGTAGCCCAGAGCGTCCATGGCCAGGCGGTAGGAGGTGCTGATCTCTGTCAGGCTCTCCACGCCTCTTCCGATGCCGATGGTAACTGGCACCTCCAGGACGCGCTTTACCTCCTTGCATACATCTCCCAGCACATTGATCAGCCCGGTCTGGCTGTTGCCCTCATCAATAGCCGCGATTAATACCTGCTCCGTCTCCTGAGGAGAGGTGAAAAGGACGATCCGGCAGTAGTCCCGCAGCATTTCCAGGATCAGCTGGCGCACGGATATGGGGATAAGCTCCTCTTCCTGATGGAGGGAAAGACGTCTTTCCTGGCTGATCTCCCCTTTTTCCACCTCAATCACGGAAACAGCCCATTTCTTCGCGTGAAGAATATCGATCTGATAATCCGTAAGCTTTTCCTCAATCTCATCCCTGGAAATCCTACGGTGGAGCATGTCATTTAAAAACTGCTCGCGAATAATGGGAAGGCTCCTCCGGTAATGTTCCCGCAGAAGATCCACATTCCGCTTCTGGGCAAGCTCTTCATCCAGGGAGGTCTTAATCTTCTTCAGGATGGCCGTCAGCTCCTCCACATTTACCGGCTTTAAAATATACTCGATTACATTCAGCTTGATGGCCTGTTTGGCATATTCAAAGTCGTCAAATCCGGAAAAGATTACCATTTTGATGGAAGGATACTTTTCCCGCACCCGCTCTGCCAGAGTAAGGCCGTCCATGTAGGGCATCCGGATATCCGTGAGTACCACATCTGGCTCCATGGCCTCGATCTTTTCGAAGGCGTCCTGACCGTTCTCTGCGTCGCCGATCACCTGGAAGCCAGCCTCCTCCCAGTTAATCTTCTTGATAATGCTGAGCCTGGCCTCCTCCTCATCATCCACCAGGATAATTCGATACCATTCCATAGATCTGTTTTGTCCTTTCTGTCCATTTTGGCGCCGCAGTCCTGGTACATCCACCCCATGACATTCACTCCCAGGTTTTTAAGCCCGTTCCCTCAGCGCCTTTAGCATGTCCAGGAGGATGGCATTTTCCTCCTCCTTTTTCACACACACACGATAGTAACTCCCGTCCAGCCCGCGAAAATTCTCACAATGCCGCAGGAGAAGCCCTTTTTCCCTGCACCAGGAAAAAAGCCGGCCCTTGGCGCCGTCCGGCTGCAAATCCTGGAACAGCAGAAAATTGGCCTGGGAATCACAGACCCAAAATCCCAGCTTTTCCAGGCCCTCCTTAAGCTGCCTTCTTCCCTGGCTGATCAGTCGATCCGATTCCTTCCGGTAGTCCGCCTCTTTAAGGGCCGCCTCCCCTGCCATCTGCGCTGGTACAGATACTGTCCAGGGCTGACGGCCCAAGGCCATGGCATCCAGGAGACGCCTATCCCTGGATATGCAGTATCCAAGCCGAAGTCCAGCCATGGCATAGCGCTTGGTAAATGCCCGAAGCACTACAGCATGAGGAAACTCCTTCAGATGGGGAATCAAGGAATCTTCCTCTCCGCCTTCCACAAAGTCTAAAAAGCATTCATCCAGGATCAAGCGGATCCCCTTCTCCTCGGAAAATCCTGCCAACCATCTAATCTCCTCCCCACAAATCCCTTGGCCGGTGGGATTGTTGGGATTGCACAGAAACAAGACCGATCCCTCTCCTGCCCTCTCCTGATCTAATGCGTCCATGAGCTGAGCCATATGAAGCTGAAACCCTTCCTCCCGCTTTAAGGCCAAGATCCGGATGCTTGCCGAGGCGGCCAGAAGGGCCTGCTCATACTCCGAAAATGTGGGCGCCAATACCCAGCCCTCTGTGGGCCGCTCTGTAAAGATCAGTTGATAAATCAGATCGGCAGCCCCATTGCCGCAGAGAATATCCTGATTCAAAACTTGATGGTACTGGGAAAGCTTCTCCACCAAAGCCTGGCAGCGGCTGTCCGGATACTGTCCACAGTAATCTGCCGATTTCCTCACTGCTTCCTTTACCTTTTTCGGCATGCCCAAGGGATTCAGATTGACCGAAAAGTCCCATTGGATCTGCTGGCTGTAGACGTCTCCTCCATGCTGATAGGTCATGGTTTCCTCCTCATCTTTCCGGTCACCGTGAAGGCTGCCAGGTGATTGCCCCATATACGTCCAGTATCCCTCCAGTGGATACCTTTCCCTCCATGGCCTCCACCTTCCGGACTGAGGCGAGGATGGCGTCCTTTAACTCCGTCGCTGACAGCTCCGGGCGGCAGGAAGCGATGAGCGCCGCTGCCCCTGATACCATAGGCGCTGCCATAGATGTTCCGGTCATATACCCATAGCCATGATTAGAAGTGGTACTTAAAATGTAAGATCCAGGGGCAGCGATATCCACACTCCCTTTCCCGTAATTCGAACTGGGGTGAAGGCTGCCGTCAAAGACCATATTGGCTACGGAGATGGTATTCCCGGCAGAAAAGGAAGCAGGGTATACTGGGGTTTTATCGATATCCAGGCCGAGGCCGGAATCGTCTCCATTTCCTGCAGAGATCACAAAAAGCATCCCAGAATCCCGTATAGCCGCGTCCAGCTGGGGATCGTAGGTGACGGCCCCAAAGCTTAAATTGCAGATCTGGGCGCCGTTTTCCTTTGCATACTGAACCGCCGCAATAACATCCTTAGAGTCTCCTTTTCCGTCTGCCCCTAATGCCTTCAGCACCATCACCTTCACCCAGCTGCTGTCGGCGATTCCGGTGATTCCCTTTCCGTCCCAGCTGCCGATCATGGTTCCTGCCGCATGGGTGCCATGGTCATCCTCTATCCCAGTGAAGAGCGTATTATTGTCATCGCAGAAATTCCAACCATAAATATCATCAATATAGCCGTTCCCGTCATTGTCAATGCCATCCCCTGGGATCTCGCCGGGATTCCTCCATATGCCCGGGTACAGGTCCGGATGTCCCACATCCACCCCGGTATCAATAATGGCGATCACCACTGGGCGTCTCTCGGCAGACTGACCGTATACCTCCCAGGCCTCCTCTGCGCCAATGTCCAGGCCAGGCGTACCGCTGGTAATCTGGATCACATCCTCTGCATCTTCAGTTCCTTTGTCCATCCAGGACCCGGACATGAGCACATTTCCGCTAATCCGCTCCACCAGCTGAATCTTCCCTTCGTTATTTAAAGCCCACTGGTGTTCATAGAGGGATTTCTCCCCATCTCCAGATTCTAAGTATACCGCCCGGCTACAGGCCTCATACACTACCTTGTCCGGCTTGCCCCAGACGGTCAGACAGGCCGCAGCAGAGAACAGCAGGATTCCTATTTTTCCTCTCAAACGCCAAAACCTCCATCATGATTTTCCTGGCAACAGATAGCTTTACAGCACTGAACAGCCATCTGGTATCCATCCAGATAGGGAAGATTGTTCTCCCGGCACAGCTTAGCCAGGCTATCATACTCAGGGTAAAACCGCTGCTCTCCCATTAATTCGCACACCTTGACCTGAACCGGCCCCACAGGCGTCTGCACTTCCTTCTGCTGCCGCTTCAGCACCGTCCGCTCCATCCTAGCCCGGCGGATCCCGATGGTGGTGGTCTCCCGGAAAATGATCTCCTCCAGCGCCGGAATGTCCTCTTCCTTACCGATCACATTAAGCTGCCAGGCAGGCCGGTTCTTTTTCATGAAAACCGGGATATAATGGACATCCCTGGCCCCTGCTTCAAAGAGTTGATCCATCACATAGCCCAGCGCTTCCCCACTGCAGTCGTCAATATTGGACTCCAGCTTATAGATCACATCCTGCTCCCCAGACCAATCTCGGATCAACATGGCCCGCAGAATTCCTGGACGTTCATACTTGCGTTTCCCAGCGCCGATCCCCACCTTTTCCACGCTCCATTCACCCGGAAGCTGACGGCTGGTGATCATGGCTGCCGCGATGGCTGCCCCTGTAGGGGTTACAAACTCTCCCTCCGCATCCACAATCTGAACCGGAAGCTGACAGGCCTGTAATATATTTGCCACCGCCGGAACAGGGATGGGGAGAATACCATGCTGGCAGCGTACGGTCCCCCGTCCCTCGCACAGCACAGGAATCACGGTTTCCGTAATCTGGAGATTATCCAGGCAGACGGCGGCGGCAATGATATCCACAATGGAGTCAATGGCTCCCACCTCATGGAAATGTACCTCCTCCGCCGGGACATGGTGGGCCTTGGATTCCGCCTCAGCTAATATTCCAAAAATTTTCAACGCCAAACTGCGGGCGTTCTCGGTCATATCCCCCTGTGCGATAATCTCCCGGATCTCCTTCATTCCCCGATGCTCGTGGTGGTGAACGTGGGAATGCCCATGGGGATGATTGCAGGGTTCTTCATGAGCATGATCATGGTCGTGGTGGTGGTCATGACTGTGCTCGTGGTCGTGGTGGTGGTCATGACTGTGTTCATGGCCGTGGTGGTGATCATGCCCATGAAGGTATTCCATATCATGGTCATGATTTTCGTGCTCCGCGTCCAGTACCACCTGGAAATCGCAGGCGTCAATGCCGGACTTTTGCACCCGGGTAATCTGAATCTGGAATCCCTGTACCGGAAGGCTATCCAGGGCCTTCCTCAGCACCTTCTCATCTGCCCCCAGGTCCAGTAGCGCCGCTACAGTCATGTCTCCACTGATTCCAGAATAGCATTCTAAGTATAATTTATTGCCCATTTCTATCTCCTCCCGATTCAGTCAATGTGATCCCCACATCCATGCTTCCGGAGCGGAAGCCCTCTAAGTCCATGGTAATGTAGGTATATCCTAAAGCCTTCAGCTCTTTTATCATCTCTTCCCGATTCTCCAGCAGCGTTCCCATATAAGCCGGGTCTACCTCGATCCGGGCGATCTCTCCATGGATCCGCAGCCTGACATTATAAAGTCCCAAGGTCTTCAGCCGCTCTTCCCCCTTCTCTACCCGGCAAAGCCCTTCTCTGGTCAGGGACGCTCCATAAGGGAACCGGGTGGCCAGACAGGGGGCGGAGGGGCGGTCTGCCACAGAAATCCCGTACTCTCCCGCCAGCCTCCTCACCTCCTCCTTGGTAAAGCCTGCCTGGAGCAGAGGACTTTTCACCCCCAGCTGACGGATCGCTTTAATCCCCGGGCGGTAAGCCAGGAGATCATCCGCGTTCGTTCCCTCTAAGACCGTCTCTGCCCCCAGTCGGCTTGCCTCCTCCAGGATCCGCTGAAAAAGGAAGTATTTACATCGGTAGCACCGGTCCACTGGATTATCAGCAATCCCCGCTTCCTCCAGCTCGCTGACCGAAAGCACCTGGTGTATGGCCCCGGCTTCCACCGCCACCTTTTTTGCCAGGGAGATGTCTCCCAGGGGGTGGAGCTCTGTGCTGGCGGTCAGGGCATACACCTGGCTGTTCTGCCGTTTTCCATGGAGTACTGCCAGCGTTAACAGCAGGGAAGAATCTGCGCCTCCGGAAAATGCCACCGCCAGATCCTTCCCGGCGTACCCATCCATGATCCCATGGAGCTTCCTGCATTTTTCTTTGTACTGTGTTATGGTTTCCATGATTTTTTTCCTCTCTGTTTCCTTCTCTGCCGGCCGCTTTCCCCGGCCTGCCGGATTAAGCCTTCCATCCGCAAGCCAGGCGGTTGATCTGGGTAGCCATGTAGCCGGCCCCATAGCCATTGTCGATATTTACCACTGCGATTCCATTGGCGCAGGAGTTAATCATGGTCAGCAGGGCAGACAGACCGTGGAGATTGGCGCCGTAGCCCACAGAGGTGGGGACAGCGATCACCGGACGGCTTACCATACCTCCGATGACACTGGCCAAGGCTCCCTCCATCCCGGCAACAGCCACAACACAGTTGGCCTCCCGGATGACGTCCAGGCGGGATAAAAGCCGGTGGAGGCCGCTGACCCCTACATCGTAGATCCGTTCCACGCAGGCGCCGAAATATTCTGCAGTCTGGGCCGCCTCCTCTGCCACCGGGATATCCGCTGTCCCGGCAGTGCAGACAGCAATTTTCCCAATGGTTTCTTTTTCCCTGCCCTCAATCTTGAGAATGCGCGACAAGGGATCGTATTGGATCTGAGGGAAGTCCTGCTGCAGCAGCTGGTACTGTTCCCTGGTGGCCCTGGTCCCGAATACTTCCCCTTCTTTTTCGTAGAGGGAATGGTAAATGGAAAGCAGGTGCTCATCGGTCTTGCCGCTGCAGAATACCACCTCCGCAAATCCGGTTCTGGATTTCCGGTCAACATCCAGCTTCGCGTAGCCCAGCTCCTGGAATCGGCTTTGTTCCAGACAAGCGGCGGCGGCTTCTATGGTCATGGTTCCTTGTTGTACAGATTGTAGTATTTGGATGATTTTGTCCATTTGGGGATGGGATCCTTTCTTTAATGGTTTTAGTAAAGATTTCGTGGACATTATACCACAATTCTTCTTTTCTGTCCTTTATTTGTAAAATTTTATTGGGTTTTTTCTGGAAATTTGTCATATTGCCGGTTATCCTTTGCTGTCAGGTCTCCCGCCCTTCCAGGATTGACTTTTCCTGCAGCGGATAATATAATGTAGAAGGTAAGGCAGAATTTAACCTTTTTTGCATTTTTTTGTCATTTTACAGGGGAATACGATGAATATTTTTAATGGAATAACACTTTTCGGCGGACTGGCGATGTTTCTCTATGGAATGCGCATGATGGGGGATGGTTTAAAGGCCAGTTCCTCCGGTACGCTGAAGAAGGCCATGGAGCGGATCACCGGTACACCAGTCAAGGCATTCCTCCTGGGATTGGTGGTGACCGCTGTCATTCAATCCTCTACCGCCACCATTGTCCTGACCTCGGGGCTTGTGGGGGCAGGGATTATCTCCCTCCAGCAGTCTCTGGGAATCATTATCGGCGCTAATGTGGGAACCACCATAACCGGACAGATCATCCGGCTTTTGGATCTGGATTCCTCGGGAACCTGGTTTTTGCAGTTTCTAAAGCCCTCCACCCTGGCGCCTCTGGCTCTGATTGTCGGCATCTTCATTATCATGGGGATGAACTCTGACGCTTCCCGAAAGATCGGCCATATCATCATTGGGTTTGGCATCCTTTTTTCCGGACTGCTGAATATGACTGACGCGGTAGCTGTCCTGGCAGATAGCGGGATCGTGGGTCGTCTTTTCTCCCGCCTGGGCGATAATCCTCTGCTGGGCTATCTCTCCGGAGCGGGCGTCGCTTTCGCGCTACAGAGTTCCTCCGCCACCGTCGGCATCCTTCAAGCATTTTCCACCTCAGGCCAACTGACCTTCGGGGAGATTTATGCAGTGCTGGTGGGCATCTATCTGGGGGATTGCGTGACCACGGCGATTGTCTGCAATATCGGCGCAAAGCCGGAGGCAAAGCGGGTGGGTGTGGTGAATATTTTATTCAACCTGAGCAAATCCATTCTCATCTTGACCGCGGTGGCCTTCATCCATCGTCTAGGACTGCTGGATGGGCTCTGGAATCAGGCAATCCACTCTGGCGGCATTGCCAATACCAATACTATTTTTAATCTTTCCTGTGCCTTCCTGCTCCTCCCCTTTGTGAGAATCTATGAAAATCTCAGCCACAAACTGGTAAAGGACGAACCGGCCACAGTAGGGAAATATGATGAGATGTTAGATAGCCTTAATCCGGTATTTATCAGTACGCCGGCGGTAGCCTTTGGTCGGTGTTATGATGTGCTTCTGGTCATGTGCGGATTGGCAAAAACAAATATTCGCCGGGCCTTTGATCTCTTCACCCAATATGACCCGGAAATCTTAAAGCAGATCCAGGAGGATGAGGACTACATCGACACCATGGCGGACCGGGTGAGCAATTACCTAGTTCAGATTTCCTCCGTCATTACCTCTCATTATCATGTGGAGATTATGAACTACTATTTCTCTGCAATTACTGAGTTTGAGCGCCTGGGCGACCATGCCTTGAATCTTGCGGAGATCGCAGGGACGCTTCACAAAAAAGGCAGCGCCTTTTCCCAGGAAGCCCTGGCCCAGCTGGCTGTGATGTGGGAGCTCCTGGATACAATCCTGGCCCATACATACGAGGCCTTTCACAAACAGAATCTGACCGAGGCCCGCCAGATCGAACCGTTGGAGCAGGTTGTGGATGATATGGTAAGCGAGTTAAAGAACCGGCACCTGGAACGGCTCCGGAGCGGGACTTGCGAAGTGTTTAATGGCTCGGAGTTTTTCAATCTCCTCTCCGAGTCAGAGCGGATCTCTGATGTCTGCTCTAATGTAGGCGTTGCAACCGTATCCAGGGCCACCCCTGAGATCCGGCATCAGGTCCATGGCTACATCTCCATGCTTCATTCCGGAAGAGATGAAGACTTTAATCAGGCTTATGAAGAGGCCCATAAGAAATATTTGGGACAGCTGTAAATATCATGGGAAAAAGTAAAAATTAGCTTCAAATATTTCCTTCCCTATGCTATGATAGATTTAAATGCATAAGGCATATTAATGAATTTTTGTAAAGTAAAGGAGCAATCATTATGGAAAAACATCAAATGCCCAATGACGGAAGTACCAAAAAACATAAGCGTATTGGACAAAAGGTTGGACGTATCGTAGTAATCATGGAGATCATTTCTTTGGTGCTAGCCGTGTCCATCTGTGTCTTTCTATTTAATTCCCTGATCCGTCAGATGCAGGAGGTGCGCTGCACCAACGGCACAAATATCCTTGCCTTGGAATTAAGCCATGTGTCTGAAGATCAGGATCTGAACCTGCTGCTGGACGAATTAAAAAGCCGTATGAGCTGTGACTTTACGATTTTTGAAGGCAATACTCGCGCCTACACCACTGTGGTTCAAAATGGCCAGCGGGTCACCGGCACCCAGCTTTCGCCTGAGATAAGCGCCATTGTGCTCCAAAAGGGCCAGTCCTATGTAGGGGAAGCGAAGCTGAATGGCGAAGATTTTCTCTGTTCCTATGTTCCCACCAGAGACGCAGATGGAAAGGTAAATGGTCTGATTTTCTCCGGCCTGTCCATCGCCGACGCCAGACGGGGAACGATGATGGTTATTGCCCTGGCTGCCGTAGTCAGCTTTCTCACCATTGTTTTCACCATCCTGTTCCTGACTGCTTACTTAAAGAAACGTGTTTCCCTCCCTCTGGCCGAGATCACCCAGGTGGCTGGCCGTCTGGAGAAGGGAGATCTGGGTCTGGCAAGCAAAGAAAATATTGTGGTTAATGTCCGTTCCGACGATGAGATCGGTATGCTTGGCGAGATGTTTGAAGATACTATCCACCGCCTCCAGTCCTATATTGGCGAGATTACCAGTGTACTGGATTCCATTGCCCACGGAAACCTGACCCAAAATCCAAATCAAGACTATCTGGGCGACTTCCAATCCATCAAACAGTCCTTGGATAGCATTTTGAATAATCTCAACCGCACTATGGGGCAGATTAATGCCAGCGCCAACCAAGTGTCTTCCGGCTCCGATCAGGTAGCCAGCAGCGCTCAAGCCCTGGCTCAGGGCGCCACAGAGCAGGCCAGCTCTGTGGAGGAGATTTCCGCCACCATCGCCAATCTCTCTGAAAGCTCTAAACAGACTACGGATACCGCAAAAGAAGTGGATTGGTTCGTCAGCCAGGCCGGCACCCATCTGGGCATTAGCATGGAATACGTAAAGGAGCTGAATACTGCTATGGAAAATATCTCCAGCTCCTCAAAGAAAATTGGTACTATCATTGCCACCATCGAGAACATTGCATTCCAGATTAATATCCTGGCCTTAAATGCTGCTGTGGAGGCTGCCCGGGCAGGCACGGCAGGCAAAGGCTTTGCTGTTGTAGCTGATGAGGTAAGCAATCTGGCTTCCAAATCTGACGCCGCCGCCAAGGCGACCAAGGAGCTGATCGATAGTTCCATCACCGCAGTCACCCAAGGTAGCGAGGTGGTAGGAAAGGTCACTGAATCCTTAAATCAGACCGGTGAATATGCTGGCAATGTCACCACCAAGATGGCGGTAGTCGTGGAAGCAGTAGAAAAGCAGAGTATGGCCATGGCCCAGGTATCTGACGGCGTTGACCAGATCTCCGCTGTAGTTCAGACCAATTCCGCCACCAGCCAGGAGTGTGCTGCCGCCAGCGAAGAGCTGTCCTCTCAGGCCGGCCTCCTGAAGAACCTTATGCGATCTTTCCGGCTGAATTCATAGGATTCATCTTCTAATTTCAATAAAACAAAATGCTCCCAAAACCTTTGCCCACTTCTATCGGGCAAGGTTTTGAGAGCATTTTTTCTTTTGCTGTTCCAACTGGGCAAGAACGCCTTCAGCGGGAAAAATCCCCTGTTAAAGAAAGCCAGATATCTGAAGCTATCAGAGTCACTCAGGCCTGACCATGAAAGCATTTCTTCTTCACAAGCTCCACAGGAAACGGCTGTCCCATCCAGAGACGGAAGGACTCCGCTCCCTGATACAAAAGCATGGCCAGCCCCCCAAAGGCTCTGCAGCCCGCCTCCCTAGCCATCTTCACCAGACGGGTTTCCAGCGGATTATAAATAATATCCGCCACAAAAAGATCCGGATGGAGATAGCCGGCATCTGGGATCAGGCATTCGTCCTCCCGTGGGGCCATGCCCACATTGGTGGCATTCACCAGGATATGGCTGCTGGAAACCTCTCGCCTTAAAGCCTCCTCCTCATAATCATACACCTGAATACGGCAAGCGGTGCATTTCCGCAACTCTGCCACCACACGGTCAGTCCTCTCCCGGAAGGAGCTGGCGCTTCTGGCAAAGATGGCGATTTCTGCCGCCCCGTCTAAAGCTGCCTGGACAAAGATCGCCGTCCCGGCTCCCCCGACTCCCAGGATGGTCATCTTTTTCCCTGATATCTGAAATCCTTCCTCCTGGCAGGCCAGGAAAAACCCGGATCCGTCAGTGGTATGGCCGGTAATTGCGCCGTCCGCCTCAAAAACAATGGTATTCACCGCACCGCTGATCCTGGCCGCCGGGGATAGCCGATGGCACAGGGACATAGCCAGGCTCTTGCAGGGCATGGTCACATTGGTCCCCCTGGCCCCCAGGGCTCTCAGCCCCTCCACCGCCTGGATAAGGCCATCTTCCTTCACGTCAAAGGCCAGGTAGCAGTAATCCAGGCCCAGGGCGCGGAAAGCTTCATTGTGCATCATCGGTGACCTGGAATGGCCTACCGGGCTTCCTAACAGTCCCACAAGCCGGGTTTTCCCGGTAATCTCATATCCTCTTTCTGAATCCATCTTTTCTCTCCTAACTGACGAACCGCCACCAGAAACTGGCGGCGGTACAGTCACAATATCCTTAAACATGAGCAAGGCGGTAAGCCGGGTTATGTCGTGAATGGCCATCTATCTAGGGCTGCCGTCACCGGCAGTCTCAAGCAACCTACCCGGAGGCAGACGGGCCGCCTTATGCCTCCTGTTTGGTCTTGCTTCGGATGGGGTTTACAGAGCCCTGCCTGTTACCAGGCAGGCGGTAGTCTCTTACACTGCCTTTCCACCCTTACCGGCTGGAAAGGCGACGCCTCTCTCGGGACGTCCCTTCCTGCCGGCGGTTTATTTCTGTTGCACTTTCCTTGGAGTCGCCTCCA
>CATJIO010000064.1 GCA_949740725.1 uncultured Lachnospiraceae bacterium
AACGCCATTCGTCTTGATTACAATAATGGACTGGCAGAAGGAAGCGTGAACAAGCTGAAAATTGTCAAAAGGATCATGTATGGCCGCAACAGTTTTGAGCTGCTGAAAGGGAAACTGTTGCGGCTTGAATTAAAACACAAAATCAACTAACTTCGGAAAGATTCAAAAAGTCCTTTACAAAACGTCACTGGAGAAAAGAGGATTCATGTCTATTGGAACAAGAGATAATACAGAGCATACTAGCAGGATCTTGCATTGTATTTGCTGATGTGGTAGAATTGACCATAACAGAATTTTTTGGAGGATCAGGAGAGGCGGATAGGGATGAAATCAATTTTAATTATCGGGATGGGCAGGTTTGGACAGCATTTATGCCGAAATCTGGCAAGTCTGGACAATGAGATCATGATTGTGGATCAGGAGGAGGAGAGGTTGGAGGATATGCTCCCTCTGGTGGTCAGCGCCAAGATCGGGGATTGTACTAATGAGACCGTGCTGAAAAGCCTTGGGGTGGCAAATTTTGATATCTGTTTTGTCTGCATCGGGACGAATTTCCAGAGCAGTCTGGAGATCACCAGCTTAATCAAGGAGCTGGGGGCCAAATATGTGGTGAGCAAGGCTAACCGGGA
The DNA here is from genome assembly GCA_949740725.1 of uncultured Lachnospiraceae bacterium. Lineage (GTDB taxonomy): Bacteria > Bacillota > Clostridia > Lachnospirales > Lachnospiraceae > Caccovicinus. The sequence goes on from CATJIO010000064.1 coordinate 630, forward strand.
TATTCATGCCAAGTTTCTCCTGCAGAATGGGGCGGACGAGGTGATTTATCCGGACCGGGATATCGCGGAGAAGATGGCGGTGCGCTACAGCGCCAACCATGTCTTTGATTATATTGAGCTGACTGATGAGTTTTCTATCTATGAGATACCTCCCCTGCCGGAGTGGACGGGGAAGAGTCTTAAGGATCTGATGCTGCGGAATGTGCACCATATCAGCATTCTGGCAGTGAAGCGGCTGGATGGGGGGATGAATATGATGCCTTCGGCAGATTATGTGATCCACGGGGAGGATCATCTGATGGTGATTGGGACGAAGGCGGATATCGACAAGGTGCTGGACAAGATCCGGTGAGTGAATTGGAACTAAGAATACTTAATATGGCCTTTCGCTGCTATGTTTTATGGCAGAGGAGGGCTATTGTACTGTAGGGATGTGGTCTCAAGTTACATTTGGAGGATAATGGTAATTAGAGGAGGGACAGGAATGGAGTATAAGTATAAGTTAATCGCCCTTGACATGGACGGAACGCTTTTGATGACCGATAAAACGGTGCATCCAGATACCATCCGGGATATAGAGAGGGCAAGCAATGAGGGGATTCATGTGGTATACAGCTCCGGACGAGCGATACCGGAGCTAAGGCCTTATCTATCGCTGCTAAAGCCAATGCGCTATGGCATATGTATGAGCGGCGCTGTGGTGTATGACTTTTGGGAGGGAAGGAGTCTTTTCAGCAAGGCGATCCCACAGGAATTGGTTTTAAAGATTCTTGAGGCAGCGAAGGAGGATGACGGGATGGTGCATTTTCTCACGGACAAGGAGTCTGTGGCCCGCGAGGATCAGGTTAGCCACATGGCAGATTTTCATATGGGGGTATATCAGCCCTTGTTTAAGGACATGGCAAAGACAGTGGCAGATATGGAGGAAGAGGCAGGGATCCATGATTTTATTCCTAAAGTGAATATTTATTTTCACTCGGAGGGAGCGAGACAGCAGGCTTATGATATGCTGAAGGGGCTGCCCCTTACCTTTGCCTTTGCGGAGGGGGCGAGTCTGGAAATGACGGCCCAAGGGGTGACGAAGGCAGAGGGGCTACGGGCGCTGGTCAGCCATCTGGGTATTTCCATTGAGGAGACTCTTGCGGTGGGCGATGCCAATAATGATCGTGCTGTGTTGGAGGCGGCGGGATTTTCTGTGGCTATGGGGAATGCGCAGAGGGAAATTAAGGAGCTCTGTGATGCTGTCACAGAGGACAATGATCATAATGGGGTAGGACAGGCGATCCTCAAGTATGGTATGGCTGCTGCCTGCAGCGCGGCCTGGGTAAACGACGCGCCATAAACCGCAACTCAGCTTTGAGGAGCGGAAATTACGGCCTTGTGATGACTTGACTTTCTATCGCCTTTGTGCCAAAATAAAATACAATCAGGTTACTGTTTTGCGGTCCACATCCCTGCAAGGCTGTGCCCGGCAACAGACTGTGGGAGGCACATAAAATGGTGATTCGGCGCATTTTGGCGCTGCTGTTTTTGGTCTTCCTGGGAAGCTTAATTCCAGGAAAGGCTTGGCGGGATATTGGACGGAAATGGTAACGCTGCTTACTGATGGATGGAATACCCCCATCTGCTGGGGTAGGAAAGCATTTTGTATAGAAAGAAGGAATGATGATGACAAAGATTGACGTAATTTCTGGCTTTTTGGGCGCGGGCAAGACAACATTTATTAAGAAGCTTCTGGAGGAGGCTATTGCCGGGGAGCAGGTAGTATTGATTGAAAATGAGTTTGGAGAGATTGGAATTGACGGTGGATTTTTGAAGGATGCCGGCATTGAGATACGGGAGATGAATTCTGGATGTATTTGCTGCTCTCTGGTGGGGGACTTTGGCAAGTCTTTGGCAGAGGTGATTACCAAATATCAGCCCCAGCGGGTGATTATTGAACCTTCTGGCGTAGGCAAACTTTCGGATGTGATGAAGGCGGTACGGGATGTATCGGCGGATCTGGATGTGATGCTGAATAGCTCAGTCACCGTGGTTGATGTGAAGAAATGCAAGCTGTACATGAAGAATTTCGGCGAGTTTTTTAATAACCAGATTGAATACGCAGGCAATATTGTGTTGAGCCGCACAGATATCGCGGACCAGGGGAAGGTGGAGGCTGCGGTAGCCATGATCCGCGATCATAATCCTCAGGCGACGATTATCACTACGCCTTTGGGGCAGCTTACTGGGCGGCAACTTTTGGAGATTATCGAGAAACCAGATACCATGATGGAGGATTTGCTGGCTCAGGTGAAGGAGGAGTATCACGAGCATCATCACGGAGATAGCTGTGGCTGTCATGATCATGAGCACCATGACCACGATCATGAGCATCATCACGGAGATGGCTGTGGCTGTCATGATCATGGGCACCGTGATGACGCTCACGCCCACCATCACCACGACCATGGTGAGAGCTGCGGCTGCGGCCATGATCACGATCATCACCACCATGCGGACGAGGTATTCACCAGCTGGGGGATGGAGACTGCGGTTCCCTGCTCCAGGGAAAAGCTGGAACAGATTCTGGAGGAGCTGGCGGAGACTACAGCTTATGGGGAAGTGCTCCGGGCGAAGGGAATGCTGCCTACAGAGACTGCCGGGGAATGGCTATATTTCGACCTGGTACCGGAGCAGTATGAAATCCGGCTGGGCCAGCCGGATTATACTGGACGTGTGTGCGTCATCGGCGCTAGGTTAAAGGAAGAGGCATTAAAGGAAGCATTTGGAAATTAAAAGAGATGGGAGCAGCTATGGCGGGATATGAATTGGATGATGATATCATACCGGTATTTTTGATTAATGGGTTTTTGGAGGCAGGGAAGACGCAGTTTCTTCAGTTTACCATGGCCCAGGACTATTTCCAGACTGATGGGAAGACTCTTCTGATTATCTGTGAGGAGGGGGATACGGAGTATGATGAGGACCTATTAAAAAAGAGCCGGACTACAGCAGTCTATGTGGAGGATCCGGATCAGCTGACGCCGGAATATCTGACTGAGCTGGAACTTTTGAATAATCCGGAGCGGATACTGATCGAGTGGAATGGGATGTGGAATCTGGATCAGCTTACCCTGCCAAAGGACTGGTCGATTTATCAGCAGATTACCATTATTGATGGCTCCACGTTGAATCTCTACCTGGCTAATATGAAGCCCTTGTTGGGAACTATGCTGCGCAATTCTGAGCTGGTGATCTGCAACCGGTGTGATGATGTGTCCGATGAGATGCTTACTGCTTACCGCCGGACCATCCGCGCTATGTGCCAGAATGGACAGTTGATTTTAGAAGATCAGGAGGGAGAGATCCAGCAGGAGATGCTGGAGGAAGATCTGCCCTACGATATTCATGAGGACGTGATCCAGATTAAGCCGGAGGATTTTGGCATTTGGTATTTTGACTGTATGGATGTGCCAGAGAGGTATGAAGGAAAGACCGTGGAATTCACTGGGATGGTGTTAAAGTCTCCAGAGTTCCCGAAGAATTATTTTGTCCCCGGCCGCATGGCCATGACCTGCTGTGAGGCGGACATGACCTTTATCGGTTATGTGTGCAAGGCCAGGGAGGCGAGAAATCTGGAGACGAAGCAGTGGGTTCACGTGAAGGCGGAGATCGCCTACGAGTATTGGCAGGGTTATGGAGAAAAGGGGCCTGTCCTGTACGCGAAGAGTGTGGAGCCGGCAGAGGAGATCCGGGGGTATGTGCAGTTTTAAAGCCTTCAGGGTGTTCACGCCGGGATCCCATTGGTTTAAATTGGCGAAAAGAGGAAAGACTATCAGTTATAGGAGCCCTTTTTGGGGTTCTGGAATTTTATTTTTAGGAAACGTTGTAAATTTTGCCTTGTGACGTTTCCTGCGCCGCGGTTATCTGCCAGACAGTATGTACACCGCGGCTGATGGGACAGAGGGACAAGAGATGGATGAGAAAAAATATGAGGAGATAATCAACCGGCGGCGCCAGCGGCTAATGGAAGAGCGGCGCAGACGTCAGCGCAGAGTGACGATTACATATATCGTGATCCTGACGTTGGTGGTGTCGGCATCAATCCTGGCATTTGGTTATTGGAAGAAGCGAAGCTCAGGAGCCAAACATGGTTCAGAAGTAGGAAGCGATATCAAAGATAAGCTTGGGATTGTGGAATGGGTGAAGAGTTTATTTGCTCAGGAGGAGGTGGCTGACACAGAGCCGGCTCTGGAGACCGGGACCGTGGAGGAACCGGAGCCCACCATATCTCTGTCCTCTGGCGAGGGAGAAGGGGATGCCGGCAGCGGCTCATCGGTGGAAATCACGGATCTAACCACGCCAGAAGGGCGGCTAAAGGATCTTTTGCTGAGGGCGGAGCGGCTGGCGGCTGGCTATGACTATGACAGCGCCATTGCCCTTTTGCAGGGAGATGAGGAATTTTCTGCTTCTGAGGAGGCAGCAGCAGCTATCGCCAGTTTTGAGGAGACAAAGGCGGGACTCATTGAACAAGATATTAAAGCAATACCCCATGTATTTTTCCATTCCCTGGTAATGGATCCAGCAAAAGCCTTTGACGGGGATGACCGAACAAAGGGCTATAACCAGGTGATGACCACGAAAAGCGAATTTGAGAAGATCCTGCAGGAGATGTATAACCGCGGCTATGTGCTGGTTCGCCTTCATGATATGGCCCACGAGGAAATCGATGAGAATGGAGTGCCTCATATGGTAAAGGGTTCTATCATGCTGCCTGAGGGAAAGAAGCCATTTGTGATGTCTCAGGACGATGTGTGCTATTATTCCTATATGGATGGGGATGGATTTGCTAATCGGATCATCATCGGGGAGGATGGGAAGCCTACCTGCGAGATGAAAATGGAGGATGGCACCACGGCAGTGGGAGCTTATGACCTTGTGCCGATCCTGGAGGAGTTTATCCAGGCACACCCGGACTTTTCCTATAAGGGCGCAAGGGCGGTGATCGCCTTCACCGGGTATGAAGGGATTTTGGGCTATCGCACGGCTGCTTCTTACCAGGAAACCAATCCCAACTATGAGGAGGACTGCAGACAGGCTGCAGCGGTAGCCCAGTGCCTCCGGGATAATGGCTGGGAGCTGGCTTCCCACAGCTGGGGACATCGTTACCTGGGTCAGATCGATATCGATGATTTTAAAAAGGATACAGATAAGTGGGAGGCTCAGGTAGAGTCCCTGATCGGCCCCACGGATATCATCCTTTTCCCCTTTGGGGACGACATCGCCGACTGGCATGCCTATACCTTGGATAATAAACGGTTTACCTACTTGTATAATGTAGGATTCCGCTATTTCTGCAATGTGGACGGCAGCCAGACCTGGGTACAGCTGGGGGGAAATTACCTGCGCCAGGGGAGGCTGAATCTGGACGGTTACCGGATGTGGCAGGATATTACCGCGGAGCAGGAGGGACGGACACGGAGGCTGGATGAATTCTTCCGCGCCGAGGACGTATTTGATCCCTCAAGGCCTACGCCGGTGGAATGGGATTAAGGCTTCAGGGCATTTTCCAATGTATCTGGAAGGGTGATGGGAGGTTCGTCGGGACTCCCCAGGAGCCACTGGCTGATGAGACCTTTCCAGTAATCCAGGAAGGTGGCTTTCTCCACATCCTCCGCAAACAGCACGGGCACCTGGCCGATCTTCGCCCCGTTTAAGGTGTAATTCAGCCATCCGGCCTGTGCCCCGGAGGTGATGGGCGCCTGGGCATATTCCTGGACCACCAAATCTTTTTCTATAGCGGAGAAGTCCTCGCCAGTCAGACTCAGGTAGGAGAATTCTCCTTCATAAACCAGGGGAACGGTGTCGGATTTCCCGTTTTTTACTGGGATTTCCGGAAGGGTAGGCATCTGGGTATCCTGGTAAATCCGGCAGTTAGCGTAGCCATAGTTTAAGAGATTTAAAGCATCTTGAAAGCGGGCCTTGTAGTCTGGAGCAGCCATAATAGAGGCGATGAGCCGGATCCCGTCTTTTTCCGCGGTTCCGGCAAAGCAGTATTTGGCCAGTGAGGTGGATCCGGTTTTCAGGCCGGTGACCGTGAAGTTTGTGGGCATCTTTAACAGCTTATTGGTATTGGACAGACCGAATTCCTTGGTTCCCTGCTTGGTCACATGGGTAATCGTATCCATCCAGATAGTGGAATAGTTGTGAACCTGAGGATAATGGTTAATCAGTTCCCGGCTCATCAGGGCGATATCCCTGGCAGTGGTTACATGGGAAGGGGAGTCGGTGAGACCGCAGCAGTCTTCGAAATGGGTGTGCTCCATTCCCAGATCAGCGGCCCGCTGGTTCATCATGGCCACAAATTCGGATTCGCTGCCGGCGATGTACTCGGCCATGGCTACAGAGGCGTCATTACCAGAAGCGATGACGATGCATTTAATCAGGGTTTCTACAGTCTGGACCTCGCCCTCCTCCAGGAAAACCTGGGAGCCGCCCATAGATTTGGCGTAGGCGCTGGTGGTGACCGAGTCGTCCATATGGATTTTGCCGGACTCTAAGGCGTCAAAAATTAATATGAGTGTCATGATTTTCGTAATGCTGGCGGGACTTCTGGGTTCGTCAGCATTTTTTTCGTATAGTACCTGGCCGGTGGAGGCCTCCATCAGGAGCGCCGAAGGGGCGCTGACTGCAGGGCCGCCGGAGATGGCCTCTTCCGTATTTGCCGCCAGAGCCTCATTGTCCTGGGCATCCCCATCAGCGAAAATGGCGTCGCCAGGCTGGGAGGCCAGGTTTGGCGTGGTGGAAGCTACATTGGATGCAAGGATGGAAAAAAGGAAAGGGCGCTGGAGGATAAGAAGAAGGGCCAGAAAGAAAACGGAAAGGATACGCTTCATGGTTCGCTCCCTTAAATAAGTCTCTTTCTAGCTTATGCAAAGAAGTGAGGGAAAAATGAGTATTTTTCATAAGCTGGAGAAACTGCCCCGTAAGATTTCGTGTTTTCCATCCGTAGCCGGTGACATCTGTATGAGCAAAAGGCGTAAAATGTTATAAAATCGTAAATGGACTGTATGAGATATTGTGATATACTTATAGGAAACGACAAATAAATTTGCCACAAACATGAAGAAACATGGGTAAGAGACGCAGGAGGAAGAATCGAATGAGAAGAGCGAAGCAGCTGCTCTGTTTGGGAGCGGCGATAAGTATATTGTGGAGTAGTGTGGTTCACGGAGAGACGACGGTTCCACCTAACCCCTTCGGGTCCCCATCCACGCAGACCGGAGGGCTGGAATATGGGCCGGGAGGGAATTCAGCCTTGCTGCCTGGGGGACAGGGCCAGACGCAGGTTCCAGCACAAAATTCGGGACAGCCAGGGAATCAAGGCCAGACCCAAAGCCAGGCTTCTGCCGTGGTACAGCCCCCGGCAGTGGCGGCAGAGGGGGCGGTGCTGTTGGACTGCGCCACAGGACAGATTTTATTTGAGAAGAATGCTGGAACGCAGTTTTATCCGGCCAGCATTACTAAGGTGATGACGGCCTTGCTGACTGTGGAGAACTGCAGCATGGAGGATAGAGTTACTTTTTCTGAGGCGGCCACCACTAATCTGGAATCAGGGGCAGTGACGCTTAATCTGACAGCAGGTGACAAGCTGACCGTGGAGCAGTGCCTCTATGCGCTGATGCTCAAGTCAGCCAACGAGGTAGCCAATGGGCTGGCGGAGCATATTTCCGGCAGCGTGCCTGCCTTTGCGGAGCGGATGAATCAGAGAGCCGCCCAGCTTGGCTGTACAGGGACTCATTTTGCGAATCCTAACGGGCTGAATAATGAAGCTCATGTGACTACACCCTACGATATGGCGCTGATTGCCAGGGCGGCTTTTGCAAACCCGGCCTTGTCGAAAATCTGTACCACAACTGCCTACACTATGCCTGCCACCAAAAAGGGGGAGGCCAAAACTATCACTATGGGCCATAAGATGCTTTATCCCACAGATTCCCGCTACTATCCGGGGATGGTGGGCGGAAAGACCGGTTATACCTCAAAGGCCAGAAATACGCTAGTAACTTGTGTGGAGCGGAATGGAGTCCGGCTGGTGGCTGTGGTGATGAAAGCAGAGGGAACCCACTACACCGACACAAAGGCCATGCTGGACTATGGTTTTGGCGTAATGGCGGCAGGTCAGTCCTCAGCAACTGGAAATCCGTCAGCCAGCCAAAGTGCAGAGGGGCCGGGTGGGGGAAATCCCGGCGGGGTTAAAACCGGATGGGCGCAGGATCAGACGGGCTGGCAGTACGGGAAGATCGACGGGACTAAGGCGGCCAATGAGTGGATGACTATTGATCATAAGGAATATTGGTTTGATTCCAACACCTATATGGCTACGGGATGGAGACAGTTTGTGGGAGATATCTGGTATTATTTCCATTCCTCCGGCGAGTTGGCGGTTAACACCTGGGTGAAAACCGGCGATGCCTGGTTCTACGTGGGAGCTGATGGGGCGATGCTAAAGAATACCACCACGCCGGACGGTTATCCGGTGGGAGCCGATGGAGCGTGGAGACCATAAAAAGGAACAAGGGCATCTTATAAGTCATTCCAGCGGACGGCGGTTATCTGACAAAATAAGGAGGAATCAGGAATGAAGCTGCATAGTCAAGAAGTACGAGCGCTAGCTCCAGAAAATGACCCGTTGAAAATCGGTATGGGATGGACGCCGGAGGATTTGGAGAAGCCTCAGATTTTGGTGGAGAGTACATTCGGCGACAGCCATCCGGGAAGCGCGCATTTGGATCAGCTGGTCATGGAGGCGGTGAAGGGTATCTGTGACGGAGGAGGAAAGGCGGCCAGATATTTTACCACAGATATCTGCGATGGGATCGCCCAGGGGCATGACGGGATTAACTTTTCCCTGGCCCATCGGGATATGATCGCCAATATGATTGAAATCCACGGGAATTCTACTGGGTTTGACGGCGGGGTTTTCATCGCCAGCTGTGATAAATCAGTGCCCGCCTGTCTGATGGGGATGGCAAGGCTGGACATGCCGTCAATCATGATTACCGGCGGGGTGATGGATGCCGGGCCCAATCTTCTGACTCTGGAGCAGATCGGCGCATACTCAGCCATGTATCAGAGAGGGGAAATTACCAGAGAGAAATTCGCTTATTATCAGCAGAATGCCTGCCCCTCCTGCGGAGCCTGCTCCTTTATGGGGACTGCTTCCACTATGCAGATTATGGCGGAAACTCTGGGACTGATGCTTCCCGGATCTGCATTAATGCCTGCCACCCATAAGGATTTAAAAGAGGCGGCGTTTCTTGCGGGAAAACAGGTGATGAGGCTGGTAGAAAAGGGGCTGACCCTGAGCAAGATCGTAACGAAAGAATCCTTTGAAAACGCGGTCATGGTCCATGCGGCTATCTCAGGCTCTACCAACTCCCTGCTCCACATTCCGGCGATTGCCCATGAGCTGGGGATCGAATTGGATGGGGACACCTTTGACCGCATGCACCGGGGTGCGCATTATCTCCTGGACATTCGTCCTGCGGGGAGGTGGCCGGCTCAGTTCTTCTATTATGCAGGAGGCGTCCCTGGGGTGATGGAGGAGATCAAGCCTATGCTTCATCTGGATGTGATGACGGTGACCGGAAAGACCTTGGGGGAGAATCTGGAGGAATTAAAGCAAAGTGATTTTTATGAGAATTGTGGCAGAAACCTGGGGCCATGGAAGCTGACGCCAAAGGATATTATCCGGCCATTTGATCATCCAATCGGAAAAGAGGGTACTGTGGCAATTCTGCGGGGGAATCTGGCTCCAGATGGAGCTGTGGTAAAGCATTCCGCGGTGCCTAAGGAAATGTTCCAGGCCGTCCTGCGGGCAGTGCCTTTTGACTGTGAGGAAGACGCCATTCAGGCTGTCCTCTCCAAGAAGATAAAGCCTGGGGATGGGGTATTGATTCGGTATGAGGGGCCCAAGGGATCCGGAATGCCGGAGATGTTCTATACCACAGAAGCGATTTCCTCTGACCCGGAGCTGGGAAAAGCCATTGCATTGATTACAGACGGCCGCTTTTCCGGCGCCTCCAAGGGACCGGCAGTTGGCCATGTATCGCCGGAGGCGGCGGACGGCGGGCCAATCGCGTTGGTGGAAGAGGATGATCTGATTTTACTGGATATTCCAGGCAGGAGGCTGGAAATCATTGGGACAAAGGGGGAGAAAAGGGCGCCGGAAGAAGTCACAGAGATTTTGGCCAGACGGCGGGCAGCCTGGAAACCGAAACCGCCCAAATATACAAAAGGGGTATTAAAGCTTTATTCTGAACACGCAGTATCCCCGATGAAAGGCGGATACATGGTATAGGGTGATTGCCCTGACAATCCAGGCCCACAGCACTCTCCCTTCGGCGAGAGTACTGTGGGCCTGGATTTCGTTTACCGCACGGCGAATACTGCCACGGATCGTGGACGCATGATAAATTCCCCATCGATCCGCGCCGCCTGTTCCTCGGTGTAGCAGTATCGCCCGTATCCGTCTCCGAAAGTATTTACATACAGATACCAGCTTCCCACCTGAGGGGCGGAGGGCAGGGTAATGTGGACATCATTCCAGTAAGTATTTATGGCCAGATAGACTAAGTCGTCCCGCCCCTTTTTCCGGTCATAGCCAGCGAAGCTGACGGCAAAGGTCCTGGCGCCCCGAGGGAGGGAGGTGTCGGCGGCGTTGAGATTGTGGGAGTGGATGGGATCCATGCCACAGACCGCGTCTGGAAGTCGCTTGCGGATTACCACATGCTCCTTGCGGAACTGGATCATATACTGGAAGAATGCGAATAATTCCTGATTTTTATCCAGAAGACTCCAATCCAGCCAGGAGATCTCATTGTCCTGGCAGTAACTGTTATTATTCCCGTACTGGGTATTCCCGAACTCATCGCCCGCTAAAAACATGGGGGTGCCCCGGCTGCACATCAGTATGGCGCAGGCGTTGCGGATCATGCGGTTGCGGAGGGAGAGAACCTCCTGGTTATCCGTCTCCCCCTCCACCCCACAGTTCCAGCTGCGGTTGTCATTGACCCCGTCGGTATTATTCCATCCATTGGCCTCGTTGTGCTTTTCATTGTAGGAATAGAGATCATGGAGAGTGAAGCCGTCGTGGCAGGTAAGGAAATTGATGCAGGAATTATAGCCCGCATAATCTCCGTCATAGTCCGGGGAAAATCCACCGTAGAGATCTCCGGAACCAGAGATGCTCCAGGCAGCGTTCCAGGCTTCCCAGTTGTCCCCCTTTAAGAATCCTCGGACCGCATCCCGGTAACGGCCATTCCACTCGGCCCATCGCTTGGCAGCGGGGAAGCTGCCCACCTGGTACATGCCTCCTGCGTCCCAGGCCTCCGCGATTAGCTTTACATTGGCTAAGAGGGGATCAAAGGCCAGGCTTCGGAGAAGAGGCGGATTATTCATGGGAGAACCGTCCTCATTTCTTCCCAGGATGCTGGCCAAGTCAAACCGAAATCCGTCCACCCGATAATTTACCGTCCAATAGCGCAGGCATTCTAGAATCAACTGATGGACAATGGGGTGATTGCAGTTCAGGGTATTGCCGCAACCGCTGAAATTGTAATAGTCCCCCTCTGGCGTCAGCATATAGTATACTTTATTATCCAGTCCCTTAAAGCAGAAGGTAGGGCCCAGCTCATTTCCTTCTGCGGTGTGGTTAAATACTACATCCAGGATGACCTCGATCTGATTATCGTGAAGAGCTTTGATCAGATTTTTCAGCTCATGACCCTCTCGATTTCGCTCTTTATTCGAGGAATAGCTGGTATTCGGGGCAAAGAAGCCCACAGTGTTGTAGCCCCAGTAATCCAGAAGCTTATTCCCATTCAACTCCCGGGCGTTCATATTTTCGTCAAATTCAAAAATCGGCATTAATTCTACCGCGTTAATTCCCAGCTTTTTTAAATAAGGAATTTTTTCCATCAGGCCAGCGAAGGTTCCCTTGTGCTTTACCCCAGAGGTGTGGTGCTGGGTAAATCCTCTAACATGAAGCTCATAGATAATTAAATCGCTTAATTCGTTGGTGGATTGGGGCATTTCCCCCCAGTCAAAGGTATCCTTTACCACCTGTGCGTGGTAGAAGTGCTCTTTTTTCATCCCCCACTGCTTCTGTCCAGTGACCGTCCGGGCGTAAGGGTCCAGAAGGATGGCATTTTTATTGAAAACCAGTCCGCTTTTCGGGTCATAGGGGCCGTCAATGCGGTAGGCGTATTCAAATTCCTCAATTTTCAGCCCGAAAACAATCATGGAGTACACATCGCCCACCCGATAAGAGGCAGGGAAGGGGAGCACGGCGTATGGCTCATCCATCCCCGGATGGAAAAGCAACAGCTCGCAGCTGGTGCCATAGCAGGTGTGAATGGTAAAATTTACTGCATCCTCCAACACAGCCATAGCTCCATTGGTATCAAACAATCCAGGGCGCACTGGGAATCCGGCGATGGTGGCCGTAGGCTCTACAGAGATAGGGTAGGTAAGGCTAGGCGATAATAGCTTCATGGAATCCTCCTTTGCAATAAAAAATGTCCCGCACCCATTCCCGGCAGTTAAAGAAGTCTGATGATTCCTTAAGGCTCCATCAGTTGGTAAGAAAATAACGGGAGGAACGTGGCGCAGAACATTTATTCATCATCGTCATATAGAAAGCAGATGAAAGTGCTTTCCATTATCTATAGGCAGTGTTAATGATATCTTCTATTATACAGACAATTTAGCGTCTAGTCAAAGGGTATTTGGGGAAGTTTTCAGAGTTTCGCCAGAGATAATGCAGGCAGGTAATTCGTGTGAACATATTTTTCCTTTACAAGACGCCGCTCATCCATGTATAATAGATTGAATTGGAAAGAAGGGATATGGAATGAAGGAAAAGCTATATACAATCGAAGTGGTGGAAGCCTTGGAGAAAGAGGAAGAGTGCCCATGCTGCCACCTGGAGCGGAAGATTGAACAGGATACCATCTGCTTTGTACTGGGAGCCTCGTACATGGAGGATGATATCCGGGCAGTTACGGATCAGGATGGATTCTGCCGCCATCACACGAAGATGATGTTTGATTATGGAAATTCCCTGGGAAACGCCTGGATTTTGAAAACCAGGATGGAATATGTGAGAAAACAGTTTTCTTCCCAGTCTAAGGGAAAGATAACGGCGCCTTCCAGCGGAGGAAGAACGGCTTTCCTTTTTAAGCGGAGGAAGCCGGACACGAGGTTTGGGACAGATCCCGCAAAGGGAACGAACTGGATGAAGGCTTCGGAGCATACCTGCTATGTGTGCAGAAGATTTGAAGAGACCTATGGGCAGATTATTAAAACCTTCCTCCACCTGATCCGGACAGAACCGGAGTTTTTTTCAACGCTCCAGGAGTCCAAGGGCTTCTGCTTGCCCCACTTTGCTGATCTTTATGAGGCTTGTGAGAGAGAATTTTCCCTCCAGGAGGCAGAGAAAGCGCTTCCGGCGCTGTATCAGCTGATGGAGAGGAACCTGGACCGGATTCAGGCGGATATTGACTGGTTTATTGATAAGTTTGATTATCGGAACCAGGATGCGGATTGGAAGACTTCAAAAGACGCCGTGCCCAGGACTATGCAGAAGCTGGTGGGAACTTACCCGGCGGATCCGGTGTTTAAGCAGAAATAGGAAACGATTGATATAGGAATAAGGACGGAATTTGCAGATATGACAAAGACTGGGATAGGGAAAGGGGCGGCGGCTGTGCTGGCAGCTGCCGGCGCAGGATGTTTTCTTCGTTCGGAATATGAAAAGAGGCATTTTGTGGTGGAACAGGTGGAGATTTCTTCCCCGAAACTTTGGCGGGAAAGGACATTGGTTTTTATCACCGATGTACATGATAAGGAATTTGGCCCTGGAAATAAGGAGCTCCTTCAGGCGATCCGCAGGATCCGGCCGGATGGGATAGTGATCGGTGGGGACTTGATGGTGAGCAAGGGAGAGGGAAAGCTGGACGCTTCACTTCGCCTGCTGGAAGGGCTGGCGGATATTGGGCCGGTTTTCTACGGCCCGGGAAATCACGAGCTGCGCTTGCGCAAGGAGCGGGAAATCTATGGAGACCTATTCCAAATTCTGGAGAAGTGGACGAGGAAGCTGGGAATTCCCATGCTCTGGGATCAGCGCGTGCCCTTTGGGGAAATGGACATCACCGGGGTGGATCTCCCTACATCCTACTACCGAAAACTATTCCTGGAGAGGCCGAAGGCAATGCCGCCGGGGTATCTGGAGAAGAAGCTGGGAAAGCCGGATCAAAGCCGGTTCCAGCTGCTGTTGCTCCATTCGCCGATGTACTTTTCCCAGTGCAGGGAATGGGGGGCGGACGTAACACTTTCCGGACATTTCCACGGAGGGACCATCCGGCTTCCTCTTCTGGGGGGCGTCATGACGCCTCAGTATCAGTTCTTTGTCCCCTGGTGCGCAGGGAGCTTTGAGCAGGATGGAAAATGGATGGTGGTAGGGCGGGGACTTGGAACTCATTCCATTAATATCCGTCTGAATGACATGCCACAGCTTTTAGTGCTTCGGCTTAAGCCAGATAAAGGTGGGCCGGAGGCTGGAGATAGCCTGGCAGGAACCGCGCCCGAGACAGGGGATAGGAGCAGTTGATGGATATTTCGTATAAGCTGGAGCATTTCGAAGGCCCCCTGGATTTGCTACTGCACTTGATTGAGAAGAATAAGGTAAATATTTATGATATTCCCATTGTGGAGATCACCAGACAGTATCTGGATTATGTGAATCAGATGGATCGAGAAGACTTAAATCTGGTCAGCAGCTTTCTGGTGATGGCCGCCACGTTGCTGGACATTAAGTCCCGGATGCTTCTGCCAAAGGACGAGGAGGGGGACGAGGAGGAAGGAGATCCCAGGGCGGAGTTGGTGGCGCGGCTTCTAGAGTACAAGAAATTCAAGTACATTTCCCAGGAATTGGAGCGGCTGGAGGATTCGGCGGGGATTCATTTTTATAAGGGTCCTACCCTGCCGCCGGAGGTGGCAAAGTATGAGCCGCCGGTGGATCTGGACAAGCTGCTGGACGGGCTTACCTTATCCAGGCTTCAGGCGATTTTCCAGCAGGTGATGAAGAGGAAGGAGGATAAGATCGATAGGGTTCGCAGCTCCTTTGGCACTATTCGGAAGGAACCAGTGAGCCTGGAGGAAAAGATCGGTTCGGTTATGTCCTATGCCAGGGCTCACCGGCGGTTCAGCTTTCGCCAGATGCTGGAGACCGGGGCGGATCGGCTGGATGTGGTGGTGACATTTCTGGCGATTTTGGAGCTAATGAAGATCGGGAAGATTTGTCTGACCCAGGAAACGCTCTTTGAGGATATGCAGATCGAGACGCTGGAAGCGGAAGGCCAGGAGGAGGAGTTAAACCTGGAGGGCCTGGAGGATACCATACGTTAACCATGAATAACCAGTGTGCTGCTGGACACCAACACACTTAAGCAGAGGAAGGATGAATATCAGATGGATATGGATCTTAAAGAACTGTCCGATTCGGTGACCGACAAGGCAACCCAGGAAGCGGTGGTAGAGGCAGTGCTGTTTACCATGGGGCAATCGGTGGAAGTGCGCCAGTTGGCGGCAGCGCTAGGCACGGATGATCAGACGGCCAGGGAGGCAGCCAGACGGCTTTCGGATAAATATAATAAGAAGCAGAAGAAGGGCCTGCAGATCATGGAGCTGGAAGATGCATTTCAGATGTGTACCAGACAGGAGTATTACCCGTATCTGATCCGGGTGGCTTCCGCTCCTAAGCGACAGGTGCTGACGGAGGTGATGCTGGAGACCTTGTCCATTATTGCCTACCGCCAGCCAGTGACAAAGCTGGAAATCGAGAAAATCCGCGGGGTGAAGTCAGATCACGCGGTGAATAAGCTGATTGAATATAACTTGGTATATGAGGCAGGGCGGCTGGATGCCCCGGGAAGGCCGGCGCTGTTTGCCACCACAGAGGAGTTTTTGCGGCGCTTTGGCATCGGCTCTACAATAGATCTGCCAGAGCTGAATCCAGAGGTGGAGGAAGAGATTAAGTCTGAGGTGGAGCAGGAGCTTTCTATGAAGTTGCCAGAGGAAAAGATAGAGGAGGATGAGGAGAATGAAACGGATAGCTAAATTTTATAAGGTGAGCAGAGAACGGTTTTTGGAGGACTTTTGGGATGCTTTTGGGGAGGAAGGGAAAAGGAATGGGTGGATAGCCGAGGAGATCTATGATCAGTTGAAGCTCCCCTGCCGGGCCACCTCAGGAAGCGCGGGTTATGATTTCTTCCTGCCGGTTCCCATCCGTCTGAATCCGGGGGAAACGGTAAAGATCCCCACTGGAATCCGGGCTCAGATGGGGGAGGAATGGGTGTTGCAGATTTACCCCAGAAGCGGGCTGGGATTCAAATACCGCCTTCAGATGAATAATACGGTGGGGATTATCGACAGCGATTACTTTTTTTCCGATAATGAAGGACATATTTTTATCAAGGTGATGAATGACGGGAGAGAGGGAAAGCGGGTGGAGTTGCCTGCCGGCGCAGCCTTTGCCCAGGGGATCTTCCTGGAGTATGGGATCACGGAGGATGACGATATCAGCAATTCCAGGAATGGCGGATTCGGAAGCACGGACGCAGGGAGAGATGGGAAATAAGCGCTGAGGTGAGTCAATCAGCCAAAAACCGTGGGAGAAAGAAAATGATGAATAGAATCAGATATGGGCTGGCGGCAGCGCTGACAACAGCGCTTTTGATCGGCGGCTGCGGGAAGAAGGGGCCAGATCGGGATGAGCTGCGTATGTCCGGGATCGGGAAGCTGGAGGCAGGGGATTATTCTGGGGCAGTGGAGGATTTGGACGGTGCGATTCAGGCCTCTAGGGGGCGGGTAGGCGCCTTTGAGATCGATGTATTAAAATACCGGGCTCAGGCGGAGTACCTTTTAGCAGATTATTCTGCAGCTTCCCATACCTATGATGTGCTTTTGGAGGTAGACGGAAGGGACATCCACTATCTTTATCAAAATGCGGTGATCAAGGCTCTGGCAGGAGATACAGAAGGCGCGCTTTCCGCTTATGATGAGGCGGTGGAGCTGGAAAAGGATGGAAAGGCAGAGAAGAAAGGGAAAGGAGAAGCATCCGGGACAGGCAATTTGGGCGGATTCTCCCGGACAGAGGCGATCCGGACAGTAGGAGAAGCCTGCGTCCAGGCCGGGCTTCAGGATGAAGCTGACCGGATATTCCAGGAGGCTATAGCCGACCAGGCGGCAGGCCCGGATATCTATAACCGTATGGGGTTAAACTATATGGAGGAGGGACAGTATCCGGAAGCTCTTGAGGCCTTTGCCCAGGCAATTCAGGCCGGGGCAGAGGGAGACTGGGCATCGATTCCCGGAATGCAGGAGGCGCTCCAGGAGGCCCGGTACAACCAGGCAGTGGTATATGAATATCAGGGAGACTACGCCAAGGCGCTCCAGGTATTCCAGTCTTATGTGGCAGAGTTTGGCATGGATGATCAGGTAAAGAAAGAGATTGCCTTTCTCCAGTCCAGATAAAAGAAATTTAGGAGAGTTTATGACAGAATTTTATGAGAATAAAGCAGCAGAGGAACGTTTGATCTTAGTGGGCATTTGCACTGGGGATGGGGAGGATATCCAGGGATCTCTGCGGGAGCTGGCCCAGCTGGTGGAAACAGCAGGAGCGCAGGCTGTGGGATGGGCAGTCCAGAACCGGGAGAGTGCCCATCCTGGAACCTATTTGGGTAAGGGGAAGCTGGAAGAAGTCAAGTGGCAAGTATGGGAGCAGGAGGCTGACGGGATAGTCTGCGATGATGAGCTGTCTCCGGCCCAGCTTCGGAACCTGGAGCAGGCGCTGGATACCAAGGTGCTGGATCGAACCATGGTTATTCTGGACATCTTTGCTTCCAGGGCCAGGACCAGAGAGGGGAAGATACAAGTGGAGCTGGCCCAGCTTCGGTTCCGGTCGGCCAGGTTAGTGGGAATGAGGAATTCCCTCTCCCGTCTGGGCGGAGGGATCGGCACCAGAGGGCCTGGAGAGACGAAGTTGGAGGTGGATCGGCGGAGGATCCACCAGCGAATTGGACAGCTGAAGGTAGAGCTGGAGGACGTGAAGCGCCACCGTCAGGTGGCCAGGCAGCAGCGGTCCAGGAATCCTGTCCCAGTGGTGGCTATCGTAGGCTATACCAATGCTGGGAAGTCCACTCTGTTGAATCAGATGACCAATGCGGGGATCCTGGCGGAGGATAAGCTATTCGCCACCCTGGATCCGGCTACCAGAAAGGCAGAGCTTCCCGGAGGAGGACAGGTTCTTATCACAGATACGGTGGGCTTTATCCGGAAACTTCCCCACCATCTGGTGGATGCCTTTAAAAGCACTCTGGAGGAGGCAAAGTACAGCGACATTATCCTCCATGTGGTGGATGCTTCCAGCCCTTGGATGGAGATGCAGATGCATGTGGTTTATGACACTCTGCGCCATCTAGAGGTTCAGGGGAAGACCGTTATCACTGTATTTAACAAGATGGATAAGGTAGAGAAAGATGTGGTTTTAAAAGATTTTCAATCCGATTATCAGGTGCAGATTTCCGCGGAAACCGGAGAAGGGCTTTCAGAGTTGGGAGCGCTTTTAGAGCAGATTTTGCGGAGCCAGAGAGTCTATCTGGAAAAGGTATTTGATTACCATGAAGCAGGACAGGTCCAGTGGATCCGGCAGTCGGGCCAGCTGCTGTCCGAAGAATACGAAAAGGACGGGATTCGGGTAAAGGCCTATGTGCCGGCGGAGCTTTTTGCCAGCTTTTTCTCTTCGTAGGAAAATGCGGACCATAAAGCTCTCTCTCCAGGCCAGCCGGTGATACAAAAGGAGAAGGAAAGGAAGAAGAAAGAGATGGACATGCTGTTCTTTTTTGTGGCCTGCCTGGGCCTTGCGGAGACCATAGATCTGTTTATGGGCAAGGATTTCCTGATTTTTATGGGAAAGCAGGTGGAGGAGAAGGATTATGATTTAAAGAAGGTTTTCCAGGTGGAGAAATGGCTTTTTGCCGCGGATACGCTAGGGTGTTTTATCTTGACTAAAGGCTCTCTCATCGGCTTCTGGGGACAGATGACGGTGATCTTAATCTTGTTTCTCACCTTGTTTATGCATACCTGGGTATTTAATAATGAGAAGTTTATGACGGCCTCTGGAATCAAGAAAAAGCAGAAGAAGAAAGAGGCCAGGGAAGCATGGAGAAACCGAAAAAAGGAGAAATAAATGGGGGGCGGCTTAAGATGCGCGCCCCTTTTGGCTGTCTTATTGGGAAATGATGTACGAATGCGCTGGCCGCCGGATACTCGGACGAATTGCCAGGATGAATTTTCAGCCGGTAAGGCAGATTCCTGACGGCGCAGTGGTGACTGTGGTTAGGAAATGGAAGGAGCCAGAGACTGGCGGACCGACGCCTTATCCAGCGCAGACTGAATGGCACGCAGAAGGGCAGTGGCTGTGTATTTTTGCTCCGCCTGGTATGTAACCGAGTCCAGGGACTGGGTTTGCAGAATCTGACTGGTTAAGTTCTGCATAGCTGGTTCCACTAAGGGGTACATGGCAGCAACAGAATCACTTAACGATTTTAAGGTGATCGAGTTGATATGATCTGCGTCTACTGTAACCTCCACATTAACCTGTTCATTGCCTAAGGTCAGGGAGGAGGAGTAAACGCCTGGAATATAGCTGGCCTCAGCAGAGGCGCTCTCCGGCGGGGCAGATTCTTTATCCCGGCGGAACATAATAAGAAACAGGGCGATCAGAAGGATGGCCAGGCCGATGAAGATGGCAGTGTAAATGATCTCCTTCATCCGCAAGACAATGATTTTGGTTTTGGCGCTCATGGAAAACCTCCGTATTGATTTATTATAATCTATGAAGAGATTGGATAATTAGAACTGAGGAGGGGAAATTCATTTCCCCTCTTGCTATCTAGTTTTAAATACTATATAATGATGTTGAGGTGAAAAGATGAAAACCAATGAAGAACGACTGCAGGCTCTGCTGTCCCATCTGGACAGCCTTACGTATATTAAGCCGGAGGAAATCCCGAATATTCAGCTGTACATGGATCAGGTGACCACGTTTATGGAGGAACACTTAAGCTGGGCCAAGCGTAGCCCTGAGGATAAGGTTCTCACCAAGACAATGATTAATAATTATGCTAAGAATAACCTGTTGCCTGCCCCTATTAAGAAAAAGTATTCCAAGAAGCATATGCTGATGCTGATCTTTATCTACTATTATAAGAATGTCCTATCTTTCCATGATATTCAGCAGATTTTCAAACCCATTACGGAGAAATACTTTACCAGTGAGGCAGCTCAGGCTTCCGGCTGTTCCTTTGAATCCATCTATCAGGAGGTATTTTCTCTGGGGAAGGCTCAGATGGAGAAGCTGAAAGAGGACATTTCCGATAAATTTCAGGCTGCTCAGGGCACATTTCCGGATTTGGAGGGCGGCGATAAGGAATATCTCCAGCTGTTTTCCTTTATCTGTCAGCTTTCCTTTGACGTATACATGAAAAAGCAGATGATTGAAGCACTGGTGGATCAGCTCTGGGAGGAAGAAAAGGCATCCCCAGCGGAAAAGCATGGTATTGAACGGACAAAAAAGTAATTGCTTTAAAAAGATGATTGCAGCAAAAGAACGGCGGTAAATCGGAGAAATCCCTGATTTACCGCCGCTCTTTTGTGTCAGCTGCCCACATGTGATTTTCTATGCTTCCTTACTTTCTTCCGATGGGGCTTCCGCTTCCTGGCGCAATCGCTGGAATACCATATCATATCCATCATTCCCGTAGTTTAGCGAGCGGTTCACCCGGCTAATGGTAGCTGTGGAGGCTCCGGTCTTTTCCGCGATCTCCAGATAGGTCTTGCCTTCCCGAAGCATCTTGGCCACCTCATACCGCTGGGACAGGGAGAGCAGCTCATTTATGGTACAGACATCCTCAAAGAACAGATAGCATTCCTTCGGGCTCTTCAGGGTTAAAATCGCCTGAAAGAGATGATCCACTGCCTCTGTTTTAATCTTTTTGTTCATCCTTCAGTATCCTCCCAAGCTTCAAACGTTTCTCTTCCAATATAGTACCACATTAAAGTTTGAAAGTCTACTGCCTTTTCTCTTAAGACTTCTTTTTACCGATTCCGATTATAATTAATCAGGCATCCGGCCTTAACGATCTCCCGCTCCTCCGGCGTCATGTCCGCGATGAAAAGGGTAATTTCCTCGACAATATCCTTCAGCACATAGGCCTTGATCTCCTTTAAATCTCCATCCAAGAGCTTGCGGATACCGGGAATGTATAGATAGTCCCCCACTGCAAAGGTGGGCTCTGCTTTCATCTGAAAAGGAAGCATTCCCCAGTTCATCACATTGGAGCGGTAGCGTTTGGTGGCGTACTCCTTTACAATATTTGCCAGTCCGCCAATAACCCTCTGACAGCTGGCCGCCTGTTCTCTGGCGGATCCGTCTCCAGGTTTTACCGCGTAGATCATACTTCCGATCTCTGTGGCCATGAGCTCTACATTTGCCTGGCCGGGGATGGTGCGGATCTTCGCAAAAAGGGAGGTAAGCTCCGGCGCCAGGGCAGAGGGATCTTCCCCATCCATCCTGGCCTTCTCTAGCCGATCCACCTCTTTGGTACGGCCCACATACTCTGGATCTCTCCTGGACAGGGTGAACTCTGCCAGTCCCAGAGGATTGGAGCGGTAGGAAGAAGTCTCGCCGGAAGGGATCAGCTCATCCGTGGTGGTGACAGGATCCATGATCTTCGAGCAGACCTTCAGCAAGATATTATCCGCCAGAGGACTCATAGAAGGCCAGTCCTTGATATTAGGGCCATAGATCAGATCCTTACCGCTGTCTCCCTTTCCGAAACCTTGATACACTCTCCGATCATAGGAGGTGGAGTCAAATTCATAAGCCGGCACATTATCCCAGCAGTCCAGATCCAGAGCAGAGGTCAACACGCCGCCATTGGCAGCTGTGGCCGCAATGGATCGGGCATCCATCAGGGCTACGGCAGCCATCTGCCCGTTGCCTGGCTTAGATCCCTCACGGTTGGGGAAATTTCTGGTAGTGTGGCGGATGCTTAATCCATTATTACAGGGGGTGTCTCCGGCGCCGAAGCATGGCCCGCAGAAGGCAGTGCGGATGATCGCTCCGGCCTCCATCAGGACAGAAACCGCGCCCTTTTTCACCAGATCCATAAATACTGGCTGGGATGAGGGGTATACGGCCAGAGAAAATTCATCATAACCGCAGCTTCTCCCCTTTAAGGCGTGGGCAGCTTCGATCACATTCGTGTAATTGCCTCCGGCACATCCGGCAATAATGCCCTGCTGTACCATCAGCTTTTTATCCTTGATCTTATCCCGAAGGGTAAAGGAGGCCTTAGCCCCGCTGATCCGTTCTGCCTCCTTCTCCACCTGGCCCAGGATATCCTCCAGATTGGCATTCAGCTCATCAATAGTAAATGTATTGCTAGGATGGAAGGGGATGGCGATCATCGGCTTCACCGCGCTTAAATCCACCTGCACGCAGCCGTCATAATAAGCGATATCCGCTGGATCAAGCCGTCGGTAATCCTCCCTTCTGCCGTGAAGGGCCAGGAAGCTTTCCGTGTCTTCGTCTGTGCGCCAGATGGAGGAAAGACAGGTGGTCTCTGTGGTCATCACATCTACCCCATTCCGATAATCCGTAGACATAGAAGACACACCTGGTCCCACAAATTCCATTACCTTATTCTTCACATAGCCATTTTTAAACACAGCCCCGATGATGGCCAGGGCAATATCCTGAGGCCCTACCCCTGGCGCAGGCTTTCCGGTCAGGTAGATGGCCACTACCCCGGGGTAGGCCACATCATAGGTATCCTGAAGAAGCTGCTTTACCAGCTCGCCGCCTCCCTCGCCTACGGCCATGGTTCCCAAGGCGCCGTAGCGGGTGTGGCTGTCTGAACCCAGGATCATCTTCCCACAGCCGGCCATCATCTCCCGCATATACTGGTGAATCACCGCAATATGTGGGGGAACGTAAATGCCGCCGTACTTCTTCGCCGCAGACAGCCCAAACATGTGATCGTCCTCATTAATGGTGCCGCCTACGGCGCAGAGGGTATTATGACAGTTGGTCAGCACATAGGGGATGGGGAATTTCTCCATTCCGGAAGCCTTGGCTGTCTGTACAATGCCCACAAAAGTGATATCGTGAGAAGCCATGGCGTCAAACCGCAACTTCAGATGCCCCATTCCCTCCGCGGTATTATGCTTTTTTAAAATCGAGTAGGCGATAGTGCCCTTTTTGGCCTCTTTGGGATCGGCATCCCTCCCAGTTAGCGCTTTTACCTTGGCGGCCTCTGCCTCCGGGATCACCTCCTGGCCATTTACCAGATACACGCCGCCCTCATATAATGAAATCATATCCATGTCCTCCTAAACCCAGTATTATGCAAAATTATAAAGGTTTTGTCCAAAAAAAGCAACTGGTTTCTGATGGGCTGCCTCCCTGGATTTCTGTGGTTTCTGCACTGTTTCCCTGAAAAAAGTCCTTGGCAGGAAATTACCGGTGAATTACCAGTGGGCGCCTGCGCCCACCCCGGTCAGACCATTGGACAGCAATATTACGGATGAACAGCAATCTGATTTCCGGCTACATATTTTGCGTCCAGCCGCCCCTTTTCCTCTGCCAGGTAAAGATACCGCTCCAGCCGCTCTCTGGTACAAAAGCTTCCTACCTGGGTCATCGCATCATCATTCAGCACCAGGGCATCCAGTTCGAAACCGTCCTCAAAGCATCCCACCTTTCCGAAGAAAGAGCCGCCTCCCCGGGTAGCAAGATAAAATACCTCTTCCATGGTCAGGGGATGCTTTGTCTGATCCACCAGCCGCCAATAAAGCTTGGACACATTCACCGCATCTGCCATGCAGCGGAACATGGAAAGATTTGCTCCTCCGGCAACATCGGTTCCCAGCCCCAGAGAAAGGCCCTTCTCCAGGTAACCGCGGATGGGGGCAATGCCGGAGGACAGATTCATATTCGACTGGGGGCAGTGGGCAATGAACACACCTTTCGCCCTCATCCGCTCCGCCTCCTCTTCGGTGGAGTGGACACAGTGAGCCATAACGGTCTTTGCCTCTCCGCCAAAAAGGCCGAAGTGGTCATAGACATCACCATAGCAGGAGGACCAGGGGAAGAGTTCCTTTACCCAGCGGATTTCGGATAAATTCTCAGACAGATGAGACTGCACCGGCAGCCCGGTCTCCTGCTGCAGATGGCCGAGCTCCTCCAGCAGCGCTTCACTGCAGGTGGGGGCAAAACGTGGAGTGAGAATCGGCTTTGTATGCTCATATTTCCCCTCCACCCTGTGCAGCCACTTCCGGACCGCTTCCAGGGCAGCTTTGCCATTTCCCTCCCGGAGATCGTCCGCACAATTTTGATCCATGCTGACTTTGCCCACATACGTCTGAAGGCCGGAGCCCTCCAAAGCATCCATCAAGATTTCGGTGGCCTCCCCGTGAACCGTCCCGAATACAACCGCCCGGGTAGTGGCGCTCTCCTGCAAATCCCGGGCAAAGCTCTGGTAGGCCTTCCGGGCATATTCCAAATCCTCATACCGGCTCTCCTCGGGAAAGGTGTAGGTATCCAGCCAGTCCAAAAGCTCCAGATCCATCCCCAGTCCCCGGAAGGTATACTGAGGCCCATGAAGATGCAGATCAACCAGTCCAGGGATAATCAGCTGTTCCCCGTAATCCGTCACAGGAAGATGCCGAAAGGCTTCTGGTAATTCACGGAAAACTCCCCTGGAAATACCATGTTCACACACCAAATATCCCTGGTCAGTAATGGAAAGACGATCTTTCGTTTCACTATAACAAATGTTTCCACGCAGTACAAATGAATTTTTTTCCATGCTTGCTTTCCCTCCTCATTCAACATGCTGCCGAATAACGCAAAAAAGTTGACTACAAAAAGGATATGTAGTCAACTCTTAAGGCAGTTGGTAGATACTCTGGGCCAATTCCCAGGATATACATATGTTATTTCTATTTTACAACAGAAAAGGGGATTCGTCTATAGGGGAATTTGCTATTTCGTTGAGTCGCTGGTTAAGTGAGCCGTGAAGGCCAGGTGAATTGCTGGCTGAGGATTCGCGGTGGCTTTAGGAGGCGTGAACTAGGTAGGGTGCGGCCAGTTAGGAGTCGCGGGCTGTGGGGGAGGGGGGCGGGTGCATACTCGG
>CATJIO010000065.1 GCA_949740725.1 uncultured Lachnospiraceae bacterium
CAAAAGGAATCCCCTCCGAAACCGCCGGTGCTTAGGCCCTGTCTTTTAGGGCCTAAGCACCGCTGCGCTTTCGGCGGAGCGAGAGCGGGGTGACGTTGGGAACCTGCCTGCCATGGGCGTTACTTTCTGTCGGTTTGCGCCTGCACCTAAAGTCAGCCTGCGACTTCCTAGCCTTTCACGTCTCACCAGCGACTCAATAATATAGCAATTTTGCAAAGGCCACGCCCTATAAATATTGTAAGAGAAATGTAAAGCATAATCAGCCAGTATATGGTAAACTAAAAAATAGAATCGTATGGTATAATCATTGAAGAAAACGCCGGAAATAATTCGTTATAAAAAATAATGGCAGTATGCACAATGGATAAAGGAGGATTGGAGATGGCTGAAACCCGTATTTTAGTGGTGGATGACGAGAAGGAGATTGCAGATCTGATTGAGATCTATCTGGTGAGCGATGGATATAAGGTGCTGAAGGCAAATAATGCAGAGGAAGGTCTGGCGGTGCTGGAACAGGAGGAGGTGCATCTGGTTCTCTTAGATATTATGATGCCTGGGATGAATGGTTTGGAGATGTGCAAGAAGATACGGGAAAACAACAATATTCCCATTATCATGCTCAGCGCCAAATCGACAGACTTGGACAAAATTCTGGGGCTGGGAACCGGCGCGGATGACTATGTAACGAAGCCTTTTAATCCTTTGGAGCTGACGGCCAGGGTGAAGTCTCAGTTGCGCCGTTATACGCAGCTGAATCCCAACAGCAATATCCATGACTCTGGGAAGAATGAGATCTTTATTAAAGGGCTGACCATCAATAAGGATAATCATAAGGTTACAGTGGACGGGGAGGAAATTAAGCTGACCCCGATTGAATTTGACATTTTGTACCTGCTGGCGTCCAATCCTGGGAGAGTCTTCAGCACAGATGAGATTTTTGAGAATGTTTGGAATGAAAAGGTGTACGAAGCCAATAATACAGTTATGGTACATATCCGCCGTCTGCGGGGAAAGATGAAAGAGGATACCCGGCAGAATAAGATTATTACGACAGTGTGGGGAGTAGGGTATAAGGTTGAAAAATAAAGATATGAGCAGGCGGTTTTATGGGCGTATGGCGGCAAATATTGGCTATAGTACACTCATCGCCTGCATGGTGGAAATGTTTTTGATCACAAACCTCTCGATCATATACCGGTATTTGACGGAATCTGGACAGCATGAGCATCTGGCGCTTTTTTTCCAGGGGCAAGGGGGGATAATAGCGGCGGTTATTTGTGTGATTCTTGGGATCCTGGTATTTTCGACTGCTTTTTTATTTCTGCAGCATAAATCCATGGGCTATATGGGAAAAATATCTGCTGCAGTACAGAATATCTCGGAAGGTGACTTGAATACTGCCATTGAAGTGGTTGGAGATGATGAGTTTTCAGCCATGGCGGCGAACTTGAATAAAATGGTGGGGGATATCCGGGAGCTGATGGAGCGGGAGCGGGAATCGGAGCGGACAAAGAATGAACTGATTACAAATATTGCCCATGATCTGCGCACCCCGTTGACTTCGATCATTGGCTATTTGGAGCTGCTCTCCGGAGAACAAGGGGACAAGCTTCCGCTGGAGATGGAGAAAAAGTATATTGATATCGCCTACAGCAAGGCAAAGCGGCTGGAAAAGCTGATTGAGGATTTATTTGGTTTTACGAAAATGACCTACGGAAAAGTGGTGATGAAAGTAAGCCAGGTGGACATTATTAAGCTTTTAAGTCAGCTTTTGGAGGAATTTTATCCCAGCTTTGCCGATCATAACCTGACTTACGAGCTAACCTCGAATGTGCCAGCGAAAGTAATTATGGCTGATGGGAATCTTCTGGCAAGACTGTTTGATAATTTGATTAACAATGCTATCAAATATGGAGCAGAGGGGAAGCGCATTATCGTTAATGTCCATGCAGATGAAGAGATTGCCGCGATCTCCGTGATAAATTTCGGATATGTGATTCCAGAGGAGGAGCTGCCTCTTCTGTTTGATAAGTTTTACCGGGTAGAGCAGTCCAGGGCTGTGAGTACCGGGGGGACGGGATTGGGGCTGGCGATTGCAAAGAATATCGTGGATATGCATGGCGGGACCATACAGGTGAGCAGCGATTTCAATGGAACGGTCTTTATGGTTAAACTGAAGGTAAACTTTGATATTAATAAAGAAAATTTTGGAAAGATTGGGTAATGCCTATGAGAGGAAAAAAGGAATGGCGGGCAAGGGCAGTGGTAGCAGCACTGGCCTTTCTTTCATTTTCCGCACTCCCAGCCGGATTTGCTTCGGCCTGGGAGATTAGGGCAGCGGCGGGGACAGAGCCGGCTAATGCGGCCTATGGCTACCGACAGTCGCCGGTGGCCATGGAGGCCAGCTATGGATATGACAATATGGCGAAGGGAGGCCGGTATCTGCCGGTCTATGTTACGTTAACCAATCAGCAGAAGGAGAGCTTTACTGGAAGCGTGGCGATAAAGTCCATGGAGTCTGATTATGAAATCTATCAGTATACCTATCAGGTAGAGCTGGGGGCAGAGGAAACTATCCAGATGAATTTGAATGTTCCTTTAGGCCTAAGGGCAGACCAGCTTTATGTAAAGCTTTATGATGCAAATCAAAACCTTCTGGTACAGAAACGGCTAAAGATGAATATGCGGCGGGATACACCAGAGCTTTTGATCGGAACCTTAAGCGATGCCCAGGATCAACTAGAGTATTTTGACGATGTGGGGATTTTATATAGTACCTTGCGGACCAGGCGCTGTGCTATGGTTGCGGGAAGTATTCCCCGGCAGGCGGCAGGGCTGGATCAGCTTGATGTGCTTGTGATTACCAATTATGATATCCGCCGGTTAAGTGATTGGCAGATTGACAGTATAGAGGAATGGGTGAGCCGAGGCGGTGTTCTAATATTAGGAACCGGGGAGGATGGCCAGGAGGCAGTGGAAGCATTCTTGAAAAACGATCTTGCCCAGGATCTGGAGGATCCAAGGGAAACTGCGATTAATATGGGAGATGAATTTGCTGTTTATGGCCCGGGCGATGTAAGGCTTCCTCTGATGAGCACCCAAGTGAGAGTGAAAGAGGGGAATGTGGTATTTTCAAGCAATGGCCTGCCTGTCCTTACCTCAGTGAATCGGGAAAAGGGGATAATTGCAGTAGCAGCCTATGATTTCTGTGATATCAGCGACTTCTGCCAGGAGCATAGCTATGTGGACAAGTTGTTTACCAGCCTGTTGGGGGAGGTGCGGATCCAGGAGCTGGCTGAATACCTTTATGATGGGGGTAACAGCCATTACTGGGCAGCACAGGGCATGCTAAATTCTGTCTCAGCAGAACGGCTACCCAATATCCCCCTGTATGTGGTGGTAATTTTCAGCTATATTTTGCTGGTAGGGCCAGGTCTTTACTTTTTCTTAAAGCAGAGGGATATGCGCCGCCATTATGGAGGGCTTGTGATGGCCCTTGCCTGTGTCAGCAGCGGAATTATTTATTTGATGGGCCAGCAGACTAGATTTCAAGACACCTTTTTTAGCTATGCGTCGGTGCAGGATTACACAGAGGATACCATTATTTCCACCATTTATATGAATATGCGGACGCCATATCATACGCCCTATGGAGTGGATCTGGAGGATTCCTATGATATCCGTCCCCTTACCCGGCCAGCTGGCTATGATAGCGCCGGATTGTTGCCGTTTACTGGGGAGGAACAGGCGAATATTACTATCGAGTATCAGGAAGGGAATACCCATATTGCTGTTCAGGATGTAGCGGCGTTTTCCCCCCATTATTTCCAGCTGGAGAAGCGGGAAGGAAACGAATCGCAGGCGGGAATCGCAGGACAGGTTCGCTTCTTTGACGGAAAAGTCAGTGGCTCCATCACGAATCAGCTGGGGATTAATTTGGAGCAGGGAGCGCTGTTTTGCTCTAACGGAATTATTCTGATCCCTTCCTTTAAAGCAGGAGAAACATTGGCTCTGGATGACAAGCCGGTGCTGTATTATCCGTTGAGAAACTACTTTGCTGTGGCAGATCGAATCACAGGAGGATACCAGTTCGAAAAGGTGGATATCCGATCAGAAAATTACATGAAAGCATTAAAACGCTCCAACCTCCTGAGCGTTTATTTGGATGAAGTCTTGACTGGCCATCAATACCAGGCTAAACTAATTGCCTTTTCTTCTGACGGGGAGGACACGGGTTTTTTGAAGGAGGACAGCTGCGACAGAGAGGGGCTTACCATGTATACTGCCTATGTAGATGCGGATTATTGTCAGGGCAGTCAGGTATATCATACGTCCAGGGAGAGGCAGCCGAAGGTGATCAGCGGAAATTATAATGGAGCAGCCAATACGATGGATGGGCTGTCTCCTCTTACCTTAGAATATTCTCTGGGGGAGAATCTGTCTATCGATAAGCTGAGTCTGGTGAGCATATCGGAGGAGTTTACCGACCATGTAAAGAATGGCAGCATCCCCATATTCAGCGGCGATATCTATTTTTACAACAATGAAACCAGAAATTATGACAAGATGGACAGGAGCCAGAAGGAATTTATTGGCTGGCAGCTGGAGCCTTATCTTACCAGGGAGAATACAATAACCATCCGGTATGCTTATGATACACCCCAGGATTATAGTCTGGATCTGTCCCTTCCTGTGATCACGGTAGTTGGGAGGAAACTGGATGCTGAGAATTGAGAATTTAAAAAAGACCTTCGGAAAATACCATGCGTTGGATGGCCTGACTATGGAAGTAAAGCAAGGGGCCCTATATGGATTTGTAGGCCCTAATGGCGCGGGAAAGACGACCACCATTAAGATCCTCACTGGCCTTCTAGCTGCAGACGAAGGCAAAGTGTGGATTGACGGGGAAGATGCTTTTGGAGATGCGCGGCGGGTAAAGGAGAAGATCGGCTATGTGCCAGATTCCTTTGGAGTCTATGATAATTTGAAGGTTCGGGAATATATGGAATTTTTTGCCTCATGCTATGGGCTGGAGGGGTTGATGGCAAGGAAGCGGTGCAGCTGTCTGCTGGAGCAGGTAGGATTGGAGGAACGGACCGATTTTTACGTGGACGGGTTGTCCAGAGGAATGAAGCAGCGCCTCTGCCTGGCAAGAGCGCTGATCCATGATCCGATCCTACTAATTCTGGATGAGCCCTCTTCAGGGCTGGATCCGAAGACCCGTCGGGAATTTAAGGAGCTTCTAACTGAGCTGAATGAGCAGGGAAAGACGATCTTGATTAGCTCACATATTCTCTCAGAGCTGAATCAGATGTGCACGGATATTGGTATCATTGACCAGGGGCGGATGATATTGAGTGGCAACATGAAAGAAATTATGGCAAGAGTGGATCAGTCCAATCCATTAATGATTCATGTCCACCGGAATATGGATAAGGCCATGGCGATTTTAAGAAGCCATGGCTGCGTCCGCACAATATCCATTAAGGATAACTGCTTGTCCGTAGGATTTACAGGGGATGCCCAGGATGAAGTTCTCCTTCTTCAGCGGCTGATTGATGCAGAGGTTCTGATCCGTGGATTTTACCGCCAACAGGGCAGCCTGGAATCCTTATTTATGCAGATTACTGACCATAAAGATAAGGAGGTGCTCTTATATGAGGGGAAACCCAGTATATAAAAGAGAAATGACGATTAGTAGCCGTAGTATCCGCCTCCCCATGATTATGCTGATTTTTAACAGCATTCTGGCTTTGGCGGCTTTTCTAAATATGTATTCGGTTACCACTCGGGTAGAGGTGACTGCGGAGATTTCTTATTCTAGTTTTTTACAGCTATATGTTTTTTTAACATTGATTGAATTTTTTATGTTGTTTTTTATTATGCCTGCTCTGACAGCAGGGAGTATCAGCGGAGAACGGGAAAAGCAGACGTTGAATCTGATGCTTTCAACGCAGATGACACCAGCCCAGATCGTGCTGGGAAAGCTGCTTTCTTCCATGTTTCACATGGCGCTTCTTGTTGTTTCCAGCTTTCCGGTGATTTTTCTCGTCTTTGTATATGGAGGGATCCGGTTAAGAGATTTAGCTGTCCTTCTGCTTTTGTACATTTCCGTAGCTTTACTATGTGCCAGCTTTGGTCTTTGCTTTTCAGCATTCTGCAGACGCTCTACTGCCGCGACAGCCATGTCCTATGGGTTCCTTGTTTTTCTGCTTTTGGGGACTTACGCAGTGAATGTTTTTGTCCGCTCGATTATGCAGATGGGCAGAGCGGATTATGCGAATCAAGTAGGACTGATGACTTCTCAGGCCGATTCTGGGGTGTTCTTTTACCTGCTGCTATTAAACCCGGCTCTGACGTTTTATCGGGTGGTCGGGGAGCAAGTAGGAAATCTGGACTTATTTGTACAAATTATAGAGGAGTCTGGAAATCATCCGTCCGGTCCCTTGATAGGGGCTTGGGTGCCGGTGAGCATTGGTCTACAGATACTTTTGGCGGCAGGTTTTCTGCTGGCGGCAGTCCGGGCGCTTACGCCTTCTTCTGGGAGAACAAAGAGAAAAAAGAAATATTTATCCTGATGGAAACTTTGTAACACATTGCTCTCGTCCACATATGATATAGTACAACCATATAAAATTAAGGAGTTCAATCATATGTGTAACTTAAATGGAATTTGTAATTGCTGTCTTTGCTGTAAATGTCGGAAAATCTTCTGCGGATGTCGGAGGAATTGTTGCTGGAGCGGTGGAATTTCCAATGGCGGGAACGGCTGCTGCAATAACTGCAGGCACCACTGCGACTGCTGCAACAATGGCTGCAATGATGGCTGCAATAACGGTTGTAATGACGGCTGCAATAATGGCTGTAATGATGGTTGCAACAATGGCTGTAATGATGGTTGCAACAATGGCTGTAATGATGGTTGCAACAATGGCTGTAATAATAGTTGCAATAACGGCTGCTGCTCCTGCAATCCTTGCGGCTGTTGCGACTGCTGCAATTCCTGCGGTGGGATTAGCCCTTATAGAGAGGATGCTTCCTGCAGATGTACCAGCATCTAGTATGCTGGCCGCGTGACACGCGGACGAATTGTGCAAAATGAATTTCCTAATACTAGATGAGAACACGCCGGCCTTCGGGCCGGCGACTAAATTTTGAGAGGAGTAAATAAGAGATGCTGAGAATTGGATGTCATTTATCCTCGTCTAAAGGATTTAAGGCCATGGGACAAACTGCTGCCTCTATTCAGGCCAACACGTTTCAGTTTTTTACCAGGAACCCCAGAGGGACCAGGGCAAAGGAAATTAAGGAGGAAGATGTAAAGAGCTTCCTGGCATTGGCGGCTGAAAAGGATATCACGCCTGTGCTGGCCCATGCCCCATACATCCTGAATGCCTGTTCTAAGGATGAGGGGTTGAGGAAAGTAGCTAAGGATACCATGGCAGATGACTTAAAGCGGATGGAACATATCCCCGGGAATTTCTATAATTTTCATCCCGGCTGTCATGTGGGGCAAGGGGTGGAGACTGGGATTTCCCAGATTGCGGCGATGCTGAATGAGATCATTAAGCCAGGGCAGCACACAACCATGCTGCTGGAGACCATGGCGGGGAAAGGGAGCGAGATCGGGGGCCGTTTCGAAGAGCTTCGGGAAATTCTGGATCAGGTAGAGGAATGGGAACGGGTGGGCGTCTGCCTGGATACCTGCCATGTGTGGGATAGCGGCTATGATATCGCTAACCGGTTGGACGAGGTGGTAAGAGAATTTGACCGGGTGATCGGCCTGAATAAGCTGAAAGCCATCCATTTGAATGACAGTATGAATCCTTTAGGTTCCAGGAAAGATCGCCATGCTAGGATAGGAGAAGGAAAGATTGGCTATGATGCCCTGGCACGGGTAGTCACCCATCCAGCCTTAAGAGAATTGCCCTTTTTTCTGGAAACACCCAATGAGCTGGAGGGCTATGCCAGGGAAATCGCTATGATGAGAAGAGTATGGGAAGGGTAAAGTAGTGCCACAGTTTATGTGGGTATCCCGCCAGTGTTTATGGTGATTGAACGTTATAAGGAAAGTCGGAGATAACCGCATTAAAATGGACAAAGCGCCTATGCCGGGCACATTTTGTGTAGTGAACAGTCCCGAGACGAACCGTAATAAATTGACAAAATCCGGTGTACAAATGGTGGGAAAACCATTATAATAAAACCGAAAGGTTGGGGTACAGATGAGTCAGACAGCGATCATTATTTTGCTCCTGGCAGTTTTAGCAAGCGGAGCGGGAATTTACATAAAAATCCGGCGGAAGATCCGGATGATTTCACGCCTGGCTTTCGGCACGGATTCGTTGATTGAAGGGATAAGAAGTCAGGAGGATCGGCTGGCTACCACCCCGAAATCTGTGTCCGGCATGACCAGCTTATGCCTCCCCCAGATCCAGAGGGATTTTCCGGAATTTTCTCTGGCAGAGTTTGTGCAGAAGTCGGAGAATCTGCTGAAGGCTAGCTTGGCGGCAGTGGAAATGCAGGATATTGCCCTTTTGGAACAAGCCTCAAAGGATCTGCAGAGTCAGATCCTGTTGCGGATACAGGATGACCGCCGCCGAGGGATTCGGGAGCATTTTCAGCGAATAAAGGTACATCGGACTGAGATCGCCCGCTATCAAAAGAAGGAAGGCTGCTGTGTGATTACCCTTCAATCAGCAGTGGAGTATGAGTATTGGCAGGATGGGCTGAGAGAGAGCTGCAAGTCCGGGAATCTGCCGGATCGGCGTATGAAGCAGACCCGTTATAATATGGAGCTGATGTATGTGCAGGATGTGAACCAGCTGCAGCCTGGACAGACGGCGGCAGCGGTGGTCTGCCCTCAATGCGGGGCCCCGGTGTCCAGGCTGGGAAGTAAATATTGTGAATATTGCGGTTCGGGAATTGAGACAGTAAACAGCAGAGTATGGTCTCTTGCCCGGATCCAGGAAGGATAGAGAAGGAGGAGCGAAGCGATGGGAATTTTAAAAGCTGCAGCAAGGGCTGTGGGAGGTGCATTGGCAGATCAGTGGCTGGGGGGAATTGAGCCTGGCGAGATGAGTGACCGGACAGTGTTCACCGCTGGGGTGAGAACCAGAAGAGGTTCAAATGTAAAGGGCACAGAGAATACGGTTTCCAACGGTTCGGTGATACATGTATACCCGAATCAGTTTATGATGGTGGTGGATGGCGGCAAGGTAGTTGATTATACGGCAGAGGAAGGATATTATACAGTGAACAATTCCACGCTTCCTTCACTCTTTAACGGCCAGTTTGGTGATTCATTAAAGGAGTCTTTTAACCGGGTGCGGTACGGAGGGATGACACCTACGGTTCAGAAAGTGTTTTATGTTAATCTTCAGGAGATTAAGGGGATTAAATTTGGCACCAGAAATCCGATCAACTATTTCGACAATTTTTATAATGCAGAGCTATTCTTAAGGGCGCACGGAACCTATTCCATCAAAATCATGGATCCGCTGCTGTTTTATGCGGAAGCCATTCCCAAAAGCCGGGACAGAGTAGAGATCGAGGCGATCAATGAGCAATATTTGTCAGAGTTTTTAGAAGCGCTCCAAAGCTCCATTAACCAGATGTCAGCTGACGGTATCCGAATCTCTTATGTAGCTTCTAAAGGGAGAGAGTTGGGAAAATATATGGCGGATGTCCTGGATGAGGACTGGCGCAAGATGCGGGGAATCGAGATCCAGTCTGTAGGTGTGGCTAGCATTTCCTACAATGAAGAGTCCCAGAAACTGATCAATCTGCGGAACCAGGGAGCCATGCTAAGCGACCCTTCGATCCGGGAGGGCTATGTTCAGGGCGCTATCGCAGAAGGCCTTCGAAGCGCCGGGGCGAATTCCAATGGAGCTATGGCCGGCTTTATGGGCATGGGCATGGGTATGCAGGCGGGAGGCGGCTTTATGGGAGCGGCGTCCGCGACGAACCTGCAGCAGATGCAGATGGGCCAGGCAGCCATGGGAAATATGGCAGGCGCGGGAGCGCTAGCTGGCCAGCCCAATCCAGGGGCGGCTCTGGCCGGGCAGGCGGAGAGCTGGACCTGCAGCTGCGGCACAGTGAATACCGGAAAATTCTGCAGTGAATGCGGCAATCCCAGGCCTGCAGCCAACTGGGTATGCAGTTGCGGTACAGTAAATACCGGAAAGTTCTGCAGCGAGTGCGGAAAGCCAAGAGGATAAAGGATAGGGTTCATAGATAGAGAGGAAAGCCATATGGCGGCAATAACATTAAAATGTCCGAACTGCGGAGGCGGCTTAGTGTTCAATCCGGATACCCAGAAATATAAATGCGAATATTGTATGTCAGATTTTGGCCTGGAGGAGCTGGAGGAGAAAGAACCGGCAAGCATAGCGGCAGAGGTAGAAACAGAGACAGCTAAAGAGAAGGCAGCAGAGGATATCGTAGGATATACTTGCCCCAGCTGCGGAGCCGAGATTGTCACCGATGCCACAACAGCGGCCTCTTTCTGCTACTACTGTCACAATCCTGTGGTGATGGAGGGACGGCTGGAGGGAAGCTATCATCCGGACTATGTGATCCCATTTGCCATTGACCGAGAGAGGGCGGAGGAAATATTCAGCCAATGGATCCGGAGAAAGCGGTTTGTCCCTTCGGACTTTTATTCTAAGAAACAGATAGAGTCAATGACTGGAGTTTATTTTCCATACTGGCTTTATAGCTGCCAGGTGTCGGGAAGCTTGGAAGCAGAGGGCGCGAAATTCCGTACCTGGGATAGCGGAACTCTTCGATATACAGAAAAAAAGATTTATCACATTAGCCGTAGCGGGCAAATGGATGTCCGTCACGTGACCAGGAATGCTCTGAAGAAGGCAAATGGAAGGCTGGCCGAAGGTGTCCTGCCTTTCCAGCCGGAGGGACTAAAACCTTACCAGTTGGGATACTTAACCGGATTTATGGCAGAAAAGCGGGATTTGGAGCGGGAGGCTCTGACCCAGGACATGGAGGCTGAGGTGAGGGATTTTGCCCAGAGCAGTTTAAAAAACAGCGTGGGGGAATATGGGACGCTGATCGTACATCAGCAAAAGGCAGAACTACAAAATGTTTCATGGCACTATAGTCTGTTTCCGGTATGGACCCTGACTTATCGGGGGCCGAAGGACGGCAAGATCTATTATTTCGCATTGAATGGCCAGACCGGCAAGATATGCGGGGAGATTCCGGTAGATCCAGGCAAACTGGCAGTATTCTTTCTGATGGTATTTTTTCCACTCTTATTTCTGCTTCTGGTGGGAGGGTATTTTCTATGAAATATTTTACATGGTTTAGAGGAGGGAGCAGGGGGCTTGCCAGATGGGTGGCTTTGTGGGGGATTATGCTCCTCCTTACCCTTTGGGGCGCGTCTTCCCGCCTGTACGCCGCCGAGCACAGTGAAGAGGAGAACCAGATATTTGATTATGCCGGATTGTTTGGCGAAAAGGAAGTCGAGACGCTAAAGGAGCGGGCGGGCAAGATTCGGGACGCCATGAAGGCGGAGGGGGTTATCCTGACGGTAGAAGACGCAGAGGGGGAGAGCAGCCAGGAAATATCCGACCAATTTTACTTTCGCCAGGGATTTGATCAGCATTTTGACGAGGATGGGATTTTGCTGCTTATTGATATGGATAACCGGGAGTGCTATCTGGGCACCTACGGTTATCTGATCCGGGTTATGACTGATGAGCGGGTACAGCGGGTTTTGGACGATGTGGCCCCTTATCTCTCTTCGGGGGAATATGCCAGCGGAGCACTGGCGGGCATTGAGGGGGTATATCAGTATTTTCAGAAGGGAATATCTGCAGATCAATATAATTATGATGTGGAAACAGGAAAGGTAGAGGTATACCGCTCCATCCGATGGTATGAAGCGGCATTCGCTCTGGTAGTTAGCCTGATTGTGGCTGCACTGGCCTGCCGCGGCGTAGTGCGGGAGTACCAGATGAAGGATTCCAGCGGAGTGGGCTCCAGGCTAGCATATCAGGTTGGCTGCCAGTTCCAATTCCAGAATCCTTCTGATGAGCTGCTCAATACAGTGGTGACCCATACGGTAATTCCCAGGCATACTTCTTCCGGAGGCGGAAGAAGCCTTTCCTCCTCTGGACGCAGTTCCACCCATAGCGCAGGCGGGCACCGGGCTGGAGGAGGCGGACGTAAGTTTTAAAGCGTTTACTCACATTTTTTTCAAGGCGTTTCCCGTGAGTGGAAGTCACAGGAAACTTAAGGGTAGCTGTAGCCAGTGAAGGATAGTGCAGATCCCGATTCCCGGCAGTGTGGGGATGAGAAAAGCGGTGATGGTCCAGGGAAGGCTTCTGGTTTCCTGATAGACTGCCTGGAGTGTAGTCAGACATGGCCAATGGAACAGGGCAAAGACGGTGACCGAGAGGACGGTCTGCCAGGTCCAACCTTGACTCTGAAGAAGGAACGACAGATCTCCTGGGGAAGATATGGGAGGAAGGCCGCTTTGGTACAAATAAATCAGGACGATGGTGGGGAGAAGAAGCTCATTGGCAGGTGTGGCCAGAAGGAAAGCGGCCAGGATTACCCCATCCAGTCCCAGGATATGGCCAAGGGGCTTAAGGAACTGCACCAACCCATTCAGCAGGGAGAAACCTCCGCTGGGAAAGCTTGCCAGAAGCCAGATTGCAAAGCTCAAAAAGGCAGTCCAGATAGTGATTTTTCCAAGGATAAGGCAGGTGCGGCTCCAGGCTTCCTTTAGGATGGCCCGCGTGTTCTGAGGCAAGCCTATGCGAGGAAGTTCCAGGTAAAACCCAGAAGGTAAATTAGATAAAAGGGTGTGAGACAAAAAGCAAGACAGACAGAGGGAAGCAGCCGATCCAATTAGGATTACTGCGGATAGGCAGAGCGCGGCCAGGAAAGGGCCGGTACACTGGAGCGCCCCGTTACAGGTCGAAGTGCTGGCTGCAGCAAAAAAAAGTGGGGTCAGGGCAATAAAAACAGGAAATCGTCCCCAGCAGGGAAGCAAAGGGGTGGTTAGGATGGCGGTTAGCCGTTCCCTGGGACAGGGGATCCTCCGGCAGCCCAAGATTCCGGCGGCATGGCAGCCCAGTCCCAGAGTCATAGTAATGCATTGACTTCCACAGCCGCCCCAGGGCGCCAACACCCGATCACCATAAAAGGCTGCTCTGGGAAAGATGCCGGATGCATCCAGTAGGAAAAACAGAGGAAAGAAGAAAAGGAGGGGCGGAAGCAGTACCGGAACCATCCAGGAAAAAGCGGATAGAATCATGGTGCTAGGAGTTGCCCCGATTTTCTGCCAAGGGAGGGCATCGGTTAACAGCCCAGACAGAGAAAGAGCACCGGTGAAGGCAAGCCACAATAGAAAAAATAGTAGAAGAAATAGGAACAGAATCCCTCCGGCCGGACTTAAGAATATCCGGCTGTTTTGCTGTTCAGAGGGTATGTTTTGTTCCATAGCAGGGGCTAGGATTTCAGAGGCAAGTTTTCCGGGAGAAAAGTCCAGGCAGTCATAGGAGAAATGTAGACTTTTAGCGTAGGCTATGGCGGCTTTTGCATCGTCTGGGCCCGAGAGATTGTGAGGGCAGGGTACCACCGGGATTTGAAGAACATCCTCCAGCAGATCAAAATCAATGCGGGAGGATAAAAGAGAGGATTTTGGAGAGGTAATACAAAGGACGATAGGCAGCCCGCTTTCCTTCACCAGGGGAAGACGAATCAGCTGAGCCAGCAGTTCCAGCCCCTGCTCCAGAGACAGGGCGGGGCAAGAGGGAGACAGGCTGCAGATCAGCAGAAGGATATCCGGCAAAAGAGAGGGGAGGCAGGGCTGTGACATCCGAATAAGCTGGTAATCCTGCTCCATATAGGAATAGCATTCTCTTTCTGGACAAGAAAAAAAACAGTGACACCGGCAAAAATGCCGAAGAATGGGGGTCACTGCTTTTGAAGGGGTTCCAATAACTGCGATGGTGGTGATTTTCTGCTCCATGGTCCTGCCTGGGTTATGCTGTTCATATAAGGTATGCAGGGGGACGGATAGGAGTGAAGGCAAAAAAATAAATGGAAGCAAGGAGGCTCGAACTCCTGACCTTTCGCGTGTGAGGCGAACGCTCATCCCAGCTGAGCTATGCTTCCATCAAGTTTTATTCTACCACGTTTTAACAAATAGTCAATGGGCAATTTGTATTCTTGGTATCTTTTTTGCAAAAAATATGGTATGATTAGTCCATCATTTGTGAACGGAGAAGGTATTTCATGACATCTATGGAACATTATTTAGCGTCATATTATGAACATTTGTTTTTTGGGAATGCCAATAAGCGCTACCGAGCGATGACCGTGGCAGAGATGCGCAAGCGCTGCCAAAAGTTAAATGGACAGGCCATCCGCCAGATTAAAACGGCTAATGAATTAAGCGATGTCCATGCCATGTTGTCTAAGGTAAGCGCTTATTTAATGCGAAAGGAAAATACAGCGCCCCAGGAGCATCAGCAGGAGATCGCGGACTGGACCAGGAAGATGAAGGAATTTTGCGAGAGCCTGGCACAGAAGGATCTGGAATTCCTTCCCGATTTGGAGGAGGGAGAGCTGGATCAGGTGCTGAAGATGCAGGGAATCCGGCGCTACCTGCTGGCAAATTCCTTAGAGCGCGCTTACCAGTTGTTCTACATTCCCAAGGCAATTCAAAAGGGAATCCGGGAATCCATAAAGCAAAAGCCAGAGGAGGAATATCCAGAGGCCAGGTTGATGAAGCGGAAAT
This sequence comes from uncultured Lachnospiraceae bacterium, assembly GCA_949740725.1. Classification (GTDB taxonomy): domain Bacteria; phylum Bacillota; class Clostridia; order Lachnospirales; family Lachnospiraceae; genus Caccovicinus. The sequence continues at coordinate 14,774 of CATJIO010000065.1, forward strand.
TTATTCTACATGTGGGCCCCACCAACAGCGGAAAAACCCATGATGCGCTGGAACGTCTGAAATCCTGTACCCATGGGGCATATTTTGGGCCTTTGCGCCTTCTGGCTCTGGAGGTTTATGATAAATGCAATATGGAAGGACTCCCCTGTTCTATGATCACAGGAGAAGAGACTATCCAGGTCCCTGGCGCTATATGTCAATCCTGCACAGTAGAGATGCTAAATGATCACGAATATTTTGATATCGTGGTGGTAGACGAATGCCAGATGATCGGGGATATCTACCGGGGACATAACTGGACCCGGGCGATTCTGGGACTGCGAGCAGAGGAAATTCATCTGTGTATGGCGCCGGAGGCAGAATCCATCATTACCCAGATGATTAAACGATGTGGTGACCAGTACCGGATAGTACGCCATAAAAGGAATACTCGTCTGACCGTGGAAAAGCGCCCCTATTCGTTAAAGAACGATCTGCGGAAAGGGGATGCGCTGATTGTATTTTCAAAAAAGTCTGTGCTTGCCTTGGCGGCCCATTTAGAGGGGCAGGGGGTGAAGTGCAGCGTGATTTACGGAAGTCTCCCTCCGGCCACCAGAAGGGAACAGGTACGGCGCTTTTTAGAAAAAGAGACGGATATTGTAGTCAGCACCGATGCCATCGGTATGGGTTTAAATCTTCCTATTCGCAGGATCGTATTTGTGGAGACACAAAAGTTTGACGGGGTGGTAAAACGGGACTTAGAACCGGGAGAGATCAAGCAGATCGCCGGAAGGGCCGGAAGATTTGGGATTTATGAGGAAGGCTTTGTGACAGCTATCGACCAGATCGAATTGATCGAGGACGGACTGGGAAGGATGCCGATTCCGATTATGAAGGCACTGATCGGATTTCCGGAACAGCTTCTAAATCTTCCGGCAGACATTGACAGCCTGATAAAAATATGGGCAGGGATGGATGCGCCTACCCTTTACCAAAAGATGGAGGTGGACGAGCTTCTCTCCCTGTATCAAAGCTTCCTATCGGTTCATGGAAGCCATATGGAGGAATTTTCTAAGCATGAGATTTACAAACTGATCACCTGCGCCATCGATATTAATAATAAGCTGGTAGTAGATTTGTGGAAGGATTACTGCCGGGAATACCGGACTGCTGAGGAGCTGGAATTTCCCTATAGCCCCGGTGGAGATTTGTATGATCTGGAGAGCTACTATAAGATGCTGGATTTATATTTCCAGTTTTCCAGAAAGGTAGGGTTGCCGGTTCAAGCAAATAATCTGATGGAAGAACGGCATGAGACGGAGCAGGAGATCAGCCGGATTTTAAAGATGGAATGTTCCAGTTATTCCAGGAAATGTACCATATGCAAGCGTGAGCTGCCATGGGACTATAGCTTTTCTATATGTGAGAAATGTTTTGAGCGGGGAAAGGGAGAGCGTCGCCATCATGGCTCTTCCCACCCAGCGTTTAGAGACAGGGAGAAAAGGATGCTGCCAAAGGAAAAGACTGCGGCAGCGGCAGTATCCCAAAACACTCGCCCCCAGATGCGAGGACGCCGGAATTAGAGATAATCCGGAAAGGCGTGATTCATATGCACTTTACTAGGATGCCATTGGCATCCACAGTGCGGATGGCAATAAGCCGGCGCTGGATCTCATAAGCAGACATGCTGCCTGCGGGATTGCTTTTCCGACAGGTAATCGGCGTATCTGGCAGGAATCCTAAATCCTGGAAAAAACGTTCTTTTTCCGCCGGCAATGCCATCCACACGATTTTCGCCTGCTGATTTTCCTTTAGATAGTTTAATGGGATAACCATAATACTCCTGCATAGCGGTGCTCATTTTTAAATAGTTTATGCGGGCAAGGGAGGAAGAAGAACCGGGACAGGCTGGTCTATCTTCATGGAATTTGGAGTAACCAGGCAGTCGCGGGCCAGGATCCGGACTCCAGCCTCTTTCGCCTTTGCTAAGGCAAGCCCAAATTCTGGATGGGTCTCCATATTTGGATGAAAGCTGGAGATCCCTTTCATTTGAATGACAAAAAGCAGAAAGCAGCAGATCCCCTTCCTGGAGGCGGCAGTCAGCTCTTCCAAATGCTTGATCCCACGTTGGGTGGGGGCATCGGGAAAGGCGGCCAGGCCGGCAGATTCCAGGGTGACGCCCTTGACCTCCATTAAGGCCTGAAGGGGTGCAGGAGAGCCGGCGCTATTCTGCAGCCGGGTAAGATGAAAGGCTAGATCAAGGCGGGAACTTCCATAGGCCACCTCCCGGCGCAGATTAGAGAGAGCAATGGGTTCCGGAAAGCAGCCCGCCTCCAGTCCTCCGGCATTTACCCACTCCCAGGCGGCCAGGTTTGGGGCTTGGGAGTCCATATTAATCAGCAAGGTTTCCCGACGGACTCCGGCAACTTCCTTGTATACAGCGATAAGGTCATAACTGGTCTTTCGCCCAGAGGCGGCTGCATCAGGATGATATTCCAGAATAACCCGCGCTCCGGGAATAAGTAATTCCCGGCATCGGCCAGTATTTTTTACATGGCAGGTTTCTGTTCGCCGGCCGATTTTTACAAGGGCGATAAAACGGTTAGGGCGGGACAGAAACTCGCCCTTCACAGTATATTCATAGTTCACGGTAAATCTAAGGTTCCTTTCTGGCGTGATGCCAATATGTATTCACGCAGGCATTTTTCATTTATCATACTGGAGAAAGGACGGATTGTCAAAGATTTTTTGGTTGCAGGAACAGGCAAAATATGCTACACTTTTTCCGAAAAATACGGACTATCAGCCTGGCTTTTGCCAGGACAGAAGAAAGGAATATAATTATGGAATTATTCAGTGGGATCACTTACCAGAGTACCAGAGGCGGGCAGATTGGCATTCCCGCATCCCAGGCTATTCTTCAGGGCCTGGCAAAGGACGGAGGATTATTTATGCCCAATCGGATTCCGACTCTGGATATTTCCCTTGAACAGCTTGGGGCTATGTCCTATCAGGAGACCGCATATGAGGTAATGAAATTATTCTTTACGGATTATACAGAGGAGGAACTGAGGAGCTGCATTGGCAAAGCATACGATGAGAAATTCGACACAGAGGAGATTGCTCCTCTGGCAAAGGTAGGAAAGGATTATTTTCTAGAGCTTTTTCATGGAAGCACCATCGCATTTAAGGATATGGCGCTGTCCATATTGCCCTACCTTCTTACTATGGCGGCAGAAAAGAATCAGGTGGAGCAGGAGATTGTGATTTTGACCGCTACCTCCGGGGATACCGGAAAAGCGGCTATGGCAGGATTTGCCGATGTTCCAGGTACCAGAATTATCGTTTTTTATCCCGAGGGCGGAGTAAGCCGGTTCCAGGAACTGCAAATGCGTACTCAGAAAGGGAAGAATACCGCAGTAGTGGCGATTCACGGGAATTTTGACGATGCCCAGACAGGGGTGAAGCGACTTTTTCGCGATGAGGAATTTCAGGCGGAGATGGCAAAGAAAGGCTTCCGGTTTTCCTCAGCAAATTCCATCAACATTGGACGTCTGGTCCCTCAGATTGTTTACTACGTATATGCCTACACAAGGCTTCTGGCTAGCGGTGAACTGACCGCTGGGGAAGAAATCAATGTGGTGGTTCCCACGGGCAATTTTGGAAATATTCTGGCGGCTTATTTTGCAAAGCAAATGGGCCTGCCGATAAAAAAGCTGATCTGCGCTTCTAATGATAATAAGGTGTTATATGATTTCTTTGCTACTGGAAGCTATGACCGGAACCGGGAATTTATTCTCACCAGTTCCCCTTCCATGGACATTCTGATTTCTAGCAATCTGGAGCGGCTGATCTATGTGAGCACAGGCTGCGATGCGGAGAAAACTGGGAAATTGATGATGGAGCTGAATGAAAAGGGATGCTATACGATTACTCCGGAGATGAAGGAAAAGCTGAAGGACTTCTGGGGCGGTTTCGCGGATCAGGAGGAAAATCGAGGGGAAATCAAGAGGGTATTTGACAATTACGGATATCTGATGGATACTCATACCGGGGTTGCTTCCGCGGTTTACCGGAAATATGTGGAAGCCTCTGATGACCCAACGAAGTCGGTCATTGCCTCCACCGCCAGCCCATATAAGTTTTCCAAAAGTGTGATGGAGGCAATCGGAGGGAATATTGAAGGGAAGGAAGACTTCCAGCTTATCGATGAGATGAGTGCGCGTTCGGGGATTTCAATTCCCCAGGCAGTGGAGGAGATCCGTCATGGGAAGATCCGGCATAGCCGGAAATGCGACGTGGATGGCATGAAGGCAGAGGTGCGGGATATTTTGGAATAATCGATGAAAATAATTTAAAATGGATTCTGAAATTTATACTTTTATTTTCCCTCAAGATACGGTATAATAAAAGTTAGGGACATTTTATAAAAAAGTAATGATAATTTATTCAATGAGGAGGGTATTGACATGTTAGTTTCCGCAAAAGAAATGCTTCAGAAAGCAAGAGACGGAAAGTACGCTGTAGGCCAGTTCAATATTAACAACTTGGAATGGACCAAGTCTGTTTTATTAACTGCTCAGGAGATGAATTCCCCGGTTATTTTAGGCGTATCTGAGGGCGCAGGGAAATATATGACTGGCTTCGGCACGGTGGCAGCGATGGTAAAGGCAATGATTAGCGAATTAAACATCACCGTTCCGGTAGCGCTTCACTTAGACCATGGCACCTATGATGGATGCTATAAGTGTATTAAGGCAGGCTTCTCGTCCATTATGTTCGACGGTTCTCATTATCCTATCGCAGAGAATGTAGAGAAAACTACAGAGCTGGTTCACGTAGCCCACCAGCTGGGTTTATCCATTGAGGCAGAGGTAGGCTCCATCGGTGGCGAGGAAGATGGCGTAGTAGGCATGGGCGAGTGCGCAGATCCGGATGAGTGCAAGCAGATCGCGGACCTTGGAGTAGATATGCTGGCGGCAGGTATTGGAAATATCCATGGAAAGTATCCGGAAAACTGGTCTGGCTTAAGTTTTGAGACTTTGGCAGCGGTAAATGAAAAGGTAGGGGATATGCCTTTGGTTCTTCACGGCGGAACCGGTATTCCGGAGGATATGATTAAGAAGGCTATCAGCTTGGGCGTTGCCAAGATCAATGTAAATACGGAGTGCCAGTTATCTTTTGCGGCGGCTACCAGAGAGTATATCGAGGCAGGAAAGGATCAGCAGGGCAAGGGCTTTGATCCAAGAAAGTTATTAGCGCCCGGCGCTGAGGCAATCAAGGCAACCGTTCGGGAAAAGATCGAATTATTCGGATCCGCCAATAAGGCTTGATCGAAAAGAAAAACACTTATCTTTTTGGCAGAAATAGTTTATGTTAACGGTGAACAAAGGCGTTCTCTCACCCGAGGGAATGCCTTTTGCGATTTTCCTTTACTTTTTATCATGAAAAAGGTAGAATAGCAAAAGATTCCCTGCAGGAAAAAGGTGAATGCCGGTGGCAGCCGCCGGAAAACAAAAAGAGAGGATAGAAAGTCTATGAGTGAAAAAGTAAACGTAGCCGAAATTTTTGGTGAGAATGTGTTTAATGACACAGTCATGAGAGAGCGTCTGCCAAAAAGCGTCTACAAGAAGCTGAAGAAGACGATTGTAGAAGGAAAAGAGCTGGAGCCAGGAATTGCAGATTCGGTGGCGCAGGCGATGAAGGAGTGGGCTGTGGAGCGGGGCGCGACCCACTATACTCATTGGTTCCAACCTCTAACCGGTGTTACTGCAGAAAAGCATGATTCCTTTATCTCTGCACCAGATTCATCCGGAAAGATCATGCTGGAGTTTTCTGGAAAAGAGTTGGTGAAAGGCGAGCCAGATGCCTCATCCTTTCCCTCTGGCGGTCTGAGGGCAACCTTTGAGGCCAGGGGCTATACTGCATGGGACTGCACCTCTCCGGCATTTTTAAAGGAGGATGCTACGGGAGTTACCTTATGTATTCCGACCGCTTTCTGCTCCTACACTGGCGAGGCCTTGGATAAGAAAACTCCGCTGCTGCGATCTATGCAGGCGATTGACCAGCAGGCGCTGCGAATTCTTCGTCTTTTTGGAAATACCACATCGAAAAAGGTAACGCCGTCTGTGGGGGCAGAGCAGGAGTACTTCCTGGTAGATCGGAATAAATATCTACAGCGGAAGGATTTAATTTACACTGGACGGACCTTGTTTGGCGCTATGCCTCCCAAAGGTCAGGAGATGGACGACCATTACTTTGGCACAATACGGGAACGAATCGGTTCTTTTATGAATGAAGTGAATCGGGAACTGTGGAAATTAGGCGTGTCAGCCAAGACTCAGCACAATGAGGTGGCCCCGGCACAGCATGAGCTGGCGCCTATCTATGCCGAAGCTAACCTGGCGGTTGACCACAATCAGATGGTGATGGAAACATTAAAAAAGGTAGCTGGGCGCCATGGTTTGACCTGCCTACTTCATGAGAAGCCCTTTGCTGGTGTGAATGGTTCCGGCAAACATAATAACTGGTCCATTATCAGCGATGATGGGATTAACATGCTGAATCCAGGAGAGACCCCTCACGAGAATATTCAGTTTCTCTTAGTGTTGGCCTGCATTTTAAAGGCAGTGGATATCCATGCGGATTTACTTCGCCAATCTGCGGCAGATGTGGGAAACGATCATCGGTTGGGAGCCAATGAAGCGCCGCCAGCGATTATCTCTATTTTCTTAGGCGAGCAGCTGGAGGATGTGATCGATCAGCTGTGCAGCACTGGCGAGGCTACTCATTCCAAACAGGGCGGAAAATTGATGACTGGCGTGGCTACCCTGCCGGATTTGGATAAAGATGCAACGGATAGAAATCGCACCTCGCCCTTTGCATTTACCGGGAATAAATTTGAGTTCCGTATGGTAGGTTCTGCGGATTCTATCTCTTCCCCCAATGTGGTGCTGAATACGATCGTTGCCGAGGCATTTAAAGAAGCAGCAGATGAGTTGGAGCAGGCTAAGGATTTTGATCTGGCTGTTCATGATATGATTAAGGAGATGCTGGCTGCCCATAAAAGAATTATTTTTAATGGAAACGGGTACGCTGAGGCGTGGGTAGAGGAGGCAGGGAAAAGAGGGCTACCCAATATCCGGTCTATGGTAGACGCCATTCTTTCACTGACCACAGACAAGGCGGTAAAGCTGTTTGAAGAATTCAGCGTGTTTACCAGGGCAGAGCTTGAGTCCAGAGCAGAAATTGAATATGAGACCTATGCGAAGGTTATTAATATAGAAGCAAAGACAATGATCGACATGGCAGGAAAGCAGTTTATCCCAGTGGTAATTAAGTATATTACTCAGCTTGCCCAGTCAATCAACGAGGTGAAGGCTGCCTGCATTGCGGCCGATGTGAGCGTACAGACAGAACTTTTAACCAAAAGCTCAGATTTACTGAGCGAGGCGAGAATTGCTTTGGCAAATTTGGTGGATATCACCGAAAAGGCTCATGAGATGGAAGAAGGACGCGGGCAGGCCGTATTCTACCGTGACCAGGTAGTTCCAGTGATGAATGCCCTAAGGGATCCCATTGATAAATTGGAGATGATCGTAGACAAGGAGCTGTGGCCCATGCCTAGCTATGGCGATCTGATTTTTGAAGTGTAGTCAGAAGGAAAGAAAAGACGGACAGAAGATCAAAGGGAAAATTCAGTCCGTCTTTTGCTATAGATTATTTCTCAACACAGGCAACGGCCTCAATCTCAACCAAAGCATCCTTTGGCAGGCGCGCTACCTCCACAGCCGCTCTGGCCGGATATTCTCCCTGAAAGAACTCGCCGTAAACGGTATTCATGTCTCCGAACATGTTCATGTCCTTTAAAAATACGCCCACACGGAGTATCTGGCTCATTTCGATTCCCTCACTTGCCAGGATGTTCTTAATATTGGTCAGAGACTGACGGGTCTGAGACTGAATATCATTGCCGGCAAAAGAGCCAGTGGCAGGGTCAATGGGAAGCTGTCCAGATACAAATACCATATTTCCGGCCTGAACTGCCTGGGAGTAGGGGCCGATGGCGCCTGGCGCATTAGTAGTGGAATAAACTTTTTTCATGTTCTATATCCTCCTTAGTTATTCTTTGATTGATTCTGCTGTTTATTGTACCGCAGACCGGGAAAGGAATCAAGTAGGAAGAATGAGAAAGCTAAAAAATTTTTAGAAAATTGATGAAAATCTTAACATTTTTTTATTTCGCAGACTTTTTGTTTCAATACAGAGAGAATATCCCGGAAAAATGAAGAAAATCAAAAGATTCTTTTATAAAATTCCTTGACAGAATCCGGCGCTATGGCTATAATCATTAAGGTGCGCAAAAATCAACCATGTTTTTTTGTGCCCCAAAGAGCTAATACAGCAACCACAGTCAATATCACAGGAGGTGAAAGGAATGCCAACATTCAACCAGTTAGTGAGAAAGGGAAGACAGACCAGCGTGAAGAAGTCTACGGCTCCGGCTCTGCAGAAGGGATTCAATTCGTTACAAAAGAGAGCAACGAATATTTCTTCTCCTCAGAAGAGAGGCGTGTGCACAGCAGTGAAGACCGCCACCCCGAAGAAGCCGAATTCCGCTCTTCGTAAGATCGCCAGAGTTCGTCTTTCTAATGGAATTGAAGTAACCAGCTATATTCCAGGCGAAGGCCATAACTTACAGGAGCACAGTGTTGTTCTGATTCGTGGTGGTAGAGTAAAGGACCTTCCGGGTACCAGATACCACATTATCAGAGGAACCTTGGATACCGCGGGTGTTGCAAACAGAAAGCAGGCTCGTTCCAAATACGGCGCCAAGAGACCGAAAGCGAAAAAGTAATTAATAACTGCAGTAAGACATTATAGGATTATGCCGGAGTGATGATATTGAACCTGTAGGTTGCAGGAGATAGAGATTAATCACCTTTGTAGGTGATTCCGCGCATGAACATGCCTGGCTTCCCGCCACCAAGCGGCGAAGGATTCCCGGCGTGAGTACCTATGATCTAATGCATACGGAAAGGATTCCGTACCATATTAAGGAGGGAAGTAACGTGCCACGTAAAGGACATACCCAGAAAAGAGATGTGCTGGCAGACCCGATCTACAATAATAAAGTGGTAACCAAGCTGATCAACAATATCATGTTAGACGGCAAACGGGGTGTAGCACAGAAGATCGTATACGGCGCATTTGAGCGTGTAGCTGAGAAAACAGGCAAGGATGCAGTAGAAGTATTTGAAGAAGCGATGAATAATATTATGCCAGTGCTGGAAGTTAAGGCGAAACGTATCGGTGGAGCTACCTATCAGGTGCCTATCGAGGTGAAACCTGAGAGAAGACAGGCTTTAGCGCTTCGGTGGCTGACCATGTTCTCCCGTAAGAGGGGCGAGAAGACGCAAAAGGAAAGATTGGCCAATGAGATTATGGATGCAGCCAATAATACTGGCGCTTCCGTAAAGAGAAAAGAGGACATGCACAAGATGGCAGAGGCAAACAAGGCATTCTCCCATTATCGTTTCTAATGCAGCTGGCTGAATATTAAGGAGGAAAGAGCTTTGGCTGAAAGAGAATATCCGTTGGAAAGAACCAGGAATATTGGTATTATGGCTCATATCGATGCGGGTAAGACCACATTGACCGAGCGTATCCTTTATTATACTGG
>CATJIO010000066.1 GCA_949740725.1 uncultured Lachnospiraceae bacterium
AAGTGTTAAAATTCATGGAACAGTTAAGATGGAGGAAAGAGAAATGGCTAAGATTTATTATCAGGAAGATTGTAATATGTCCTTATTAGAGGGCAAGACTATCGCCATCATCGGCTACGGCAGCCAGGGACATGCCCACGCCCTGAACTTAAAAGAGTCTGGGTGCAAGGTAATCGTTGGACTGTATGAGGGAAGCCGTTCCTGGGCGAAGGCTGAGGCACAGGGCTTTGAGGTTTACACAGCCGGCGAGGCGGCAAAGAAGGCGGATATCATCATGATTCTGATCAATGATGAGAAGCAGGCCAAGCTGTATAAAGAGGATATCGCTCCCAATCTGGAAGCAGGAAATATGTTAATGTTTGCCCATGGCTTTGCCATTCATTTTGGCCAGATTGTTCCCCCGGCAGACGTGGATGTAACCATGATCGCACCTAAGGCTCCGGGCCATACAGTGAGAAGCGAGTATCAGAGAGGCAGAGGGACGCCATGTCTGGTGGCCGTGCATCAGGATGCTACTGGAAAGGCCTTGGAGAAGGCGCTGGCCTACGCCCAGGCTTTAGGCGGAGCCAGAGCAGGCGTATTGGAGACCACTTTCCGGGTAGAGACAGAGACAGACTTATTTGGCGAACAGGCTGTATTATGCGGCGGTGTAACCGGCTTGATGAAAGCCGGATTCGAGACATTGGTTGAGGCGGGATATGCACCGGAAAATGCTTATTTTGAGTGTATCCATGAGATGAAACTGATTGTAGATCTGATCTATGAGAGTGGTTTCGCGGGAATGAGATACTCTATCTCCAACACAGCTGAGTACGGCGATTATATCACTGGACCGAAGATCGTGACCGATGAGACCAAGAAGACGATGAAGAAGATCCTGGCAGACATCCAAGACGGCTCCTTTGCCAAAGAGTGGCTGCTGGAAAATCAGGCGGGCTGTCCTCACTTCAATGCGATGAGAAAGCAGGAAGCGGAGCACCCCTTAGAGAAGGTCGGCGCAGAGCTTCGGAAGTTATATAGCTGGAATGACGGCGATAAGTTGATTAACAACTAATTCACCCTGCATATCAGGGCCGCTGCAGTAGATACATATCAGGCTGCAGCGGCCTTTTTTTGATCCTGCTGTCGGGCGCTATCTCCAATAGCCTAATATAAAAACTCTAAAAACGTTTTCAGCGCGTTGGACTGACTTCCTCCCTGGAAAGCGAACCCGATGGTTCTCTTGTGAATCGGACAAGCCAGAGGAATTTCCATCAGTCGCCCCGAATCCAGCTCCTTTTGCACCAGCTCTTTAATTACGCAGGCAACCCCCAGACCGATTTTCGCAAACTCGATCAAAAGATCCATGGTAGTGACCTCCAGGATCTGCTTCGGATCAATGGCTTGTTCTTTCATGTATTCGTCCACGTGATGTCGGGTCATATTATTCTGATCCAGGAGCATAATATTTCCGCTGTGAAACAGATCTGCATCCTTTCCCTCCCGAAGATACAGATTATTCAGATAATGCCGGGTGCTGACGAAAATATCCTGAATATCCATCACTGGAATAAAGGAAAGGCCGGAGTGGGTAGAAGGCTCTGCCACCAGCCCTACATCCAGAGTATGCTGCTCCAGCATAGAGATGGTCTTGGCTGTGGCCTGGCTCTCGATGGTGATCTTAATGTGGGGGTATTGCTCAATAAAATTTTTCAGATAGGGCAGAAGGATATATTTGCACAAAGTATTGCTGACCCCGATCCGCAGATGGCCGATATGGAACTCACGGATGCGCTTCAGCTCCTGCTCTCCCATCTCCAGTGCCTGGAATGCAGACTGGGCGTGTCTAAACAGAAGTTCTCCCTCTGGTGTCAGATGGACGCCGCGGGAGCTTCTGGTAAAAAGAACCACATTCAGGCTGTCCTCCAACTTGCTGATGGCCTTGCTGATGGCAGGCTGGCTGATGTAAAGCTCCTTGGCGGCTTTGGAAATATTTCCTGCCTTAGCTACTTCGTAAAAGATTTTATATTGAGATAAGTTTTGTTCCATAATGTCCCCCTGGCCGGCATTGCCGGATTGGCGTGTCTCTTGTTTGATTTAGAATTTTTTGATTTTATAACTTATATTCATAGCTTATATTCATATTATGTATTTTTATTATAACAATACTTGTGATAGAATGTAAAGCGAAAAATTGTTATGATTCAGGAGGATAAATTTCATGGGAATGACAATGACGCAAAAGATTTTAGCCGCCCACGCAGGCCTTCCCCAGGTTACGGCATGACAGCTGATCGAGGCGGATCTGGATCTGGTGCTGGGAAATGATATCACATCGCCGGTGGCCATTAACGAGATGAAAAAGATGAACAACCAGAAGGTATTTAATAAGGATAAGATTGCTCTGGTCATGGATCACTTTATCCCAAACAAGGATATTAAATCTGCGGAAAACTGCAAATGCTGCCGGGAGTTTGCCTGTAAGCATGAGATTACCAATTACTTTGATGTAGGGGAGATGGGCATCGAGCATGCGCTGCTTCCGGAAAAAGGCCTGGTAGTGGCAGGGGACACGGTGATTGGTGCAGATTCCCACACCTGTACCTATGGAGCATTGGGGGCATTCTCTACCGGGGTGGGGAGTACAGACATGGCGGCAGCTATGGTTACCGGGAAGGCCTGGTTTAAAGTCCCCTCCGCCATCCGCTTTGAGCTGGTGGGAAAGCCGGGCAAGTGGGTTAGTGGCAAGGACGTGATCCTGCACATTATCGGCATGATCGGTGTAGACGGAGCGCTCTATAAGTCCATGGAATTTACTGGCGAAGGAATTAAGAATCTGACTATGGATGACCGGTTTACCATCTGCAATATGGCTATCGAGGCAGGGGGGAAGAATGGGATATTCCCGGTGGATGCTCTGGCTGTCCAGTATATGAAGGAGCATTCCAAGAGGGAATTTACCATCTATGAGGCAGATGCTGATGCAGAGTATGAGGAGACCTATGTAATTGATCTGTCTCAGCTTAAGCCTACGGTTTCCTTCCCCCATCTTCCGGAGAATACGCGGACTATCGACCAGGTGGAAGAGATCAAGATCGATCAGGCGGTGATCGGCTCCTGCACCAATGGACGTATGGATGATATGCGGGCGGCGGCAGAGGTGCTGAAGGGACGAAAAGTGGCAAAACATGTGCGCTGTATCGTGATCCCGGCAACCCAGTCTATTTACCTCCAGGCGATGAGAGAGGGACTGCTGGAGATCTTTATCGAGGCTGGAGCGGTGGTCAGCACCCCAACCTGTGGGCCGTGTCTGGGCGGCTACATGGGCATTCTGGCAGAGGGAGAACGGTGCATCTCTACCACGAACCGGAATTTTGTAGGACGCATGGGCCACACGAAGTCAGAGATCTATCTGGCCAGCCCCGCGGTAGCAGCGGCCAGCGCAGTGCTGGGCAGAATCGCCTGCCCCTGTGAGCTGTAGGAAAGGAGAGGGACGATGAAAGCAAACGGACATGTATTCAAATATGGAGATAATGTAGATACGGATGTGATTATCCCCGCGAGGTACTTAAATGCTACTCAGGGGGAGGAGCTGGCCGAGCACTGCATGGAGGATATTGATAAGGAGTTTGTCCACAAGGTACAGAAGGGGGATATTATGGTAGCCAACAAAAATTTCGGCTGCGGTTCCTCTAGGGAGCACGCGCCCCTGGCATTAAAGTGCGCAGGGATCAGCTGTGTGATCGCGGAGACCTTTGCCCGGATTTTCTTCCGGAATGCCATTAATATTGGACTTCCCATCATTGAATGTCCTGAGGCTGCTAAAGCAATCCAGGCAGGCGATGAGGTGGAGGTGGACTTTGATAGCGGCGTGATCACGGACAAAACTACAGGGGCTTCCTTTACCGGCCAACCATTCCCGGAGTTTATGCAGAAAATTATTACGGCCGGCGGTCTGGTAAACTATATCAATGAAGCATAAAGAAATCAAAAAATCCCTGCTTTTTTACAAAAGTGGGGATTTTTGTTGATCTGTGCGATCATTGCGATGAAAAAATAGACGATAAAAAAGCCAAAAAAGAATAATATATAAACTATATATTTTACATAAAATATAAACATAAAAAATTTACAGAAAGTTGAAATGAAAAAAGTAACGTAACTGTAACAGAAATGTAAAATATATGTGTAAATATTGATTAAAAAAATAGAAAATAACACATATAATCTGTTTGATTTTGATAAAAATATAAAAGTTAATGATCCCCAAGTAGGTAAAACGCCAAAAGTGGAAAAACGCCATTGACAGGAAGATATGGTTTCCCATATAATGTGCCTTGTTAACCCGGAAATGATGCAAAAGTGGGGGAGACTTGCTTTTGCGGCAAAGAAGAGCCCAGGTTGTTGGGCACAGTTTGAGGATGTGAACAGCAACGATTTGAGAGACGAGGTGGATGGATATGTTATCACTGCACTCATTTTTTCAAACCCTCTTTCAGGCTATCCCGGCGATCGGCGTGAAGGCGTTCCGGCAGATGTATCTCCACGGAGCGATGCTCACCACAGGCTGTATGGTGATTTCGGTTGTGGCGTTTTCCATGGCCTGCTTCGGAGGAAGCGGGGAGAATGCCTTTGCTGCCGGAGCCCAGGTACAGACAGGAGAAGAGAAGCCAGGATACGGTCTGGGAGCCGCCCTTCTTGGGGAAGGTCCGAGAGATGGGCTGGGAGGTCAGAGGACTAATGCGGAAGCCTTTGGAGACGGAGCAATGCTTGAAGACTGGCTGGCACGTTCAAAACAGCCGGAACCAGAAACTTACGGGCGCTCAGCCGGACAGAGGACAGGAAAGACAGAAGAGAGCTGCGAGAAGGGGAGTATCCTGATCGGAGATGTATTAAAGGAAGATACGATGATGAAACTGGAGTCTGAGCAGGCCGTGAGAGAACGAGTGGGCCAGGCACAGAAAGAAATCCGTGTGCAGCAGGTGGCGGATGCGGCCAGGCAGGCAAAAGAGGAAGTGCAGAGAAAGGAAGAGGAGGCCAGGAGGGCAGCGCTGCGGATCCCTTATAGTGAGGCAGATTATCAGGTAATGCTGCAGATTGTCCAGGCGGAGGCCGGTGGCTGCGACAGCAGAGGGAAGATCCTGGTTGCCAATGTGATCATGAACCGGGTGCGGAGCAGTGAGTTTCCGGACGACATCACCAGTGTGGTTTACGAAAAATCTCAATTTTCTCCGGTGAGCAATGGATCCATCAATCGGGTACAGGTGACAAAGGATACCATAGAATGTGTAAACCGGGCGCTGGACGGGGAGGATTATTCTCAAGGAGCGCTGTATTTTATGAATCGGAGCGCATCTTATGACGGTAACGTACGGTGGTTTGACGGAAGCTTAAGTTTCCTGTTCAGCCATGGAGGCCATGAGTTTTTTAAATGATAAAAGCGCTTGGTATCTGAAAGCGGAAAAAGTAGAAAAAGCGCGGAAAGCCTCGAAAAATGAAGGCTACCGCGCTTTTTAACTATATGGGAACGGAGACGGAGGGATTCGAACCCTCGTACCGGGATGAACCGATAAACGCATTTCGAGTGCGCCGCGTTACGGCCGCTTCGCTACGTCTCCTTAACTGGTGTAAAAACACCAGCTTTTATATTATACACGAAAAAAGCGAATTTGGGTAGAGGGAAAATTTATTTTTACCAAATTTTTTCCTAATCCCAATGTGCCTTACCTGTCCAAAGAGGCTCTGGAACACCTGCCCTTCGGGGAGGGAAACTATTGGCGGCGGGGCGCTGTTTGGCAAGGGCCTACCGTAGTGCTGGTTTCGGATAAACGTTTCGAAGTAGGACACGGTTATATGCATCTATGCTCAATATCTTATAGATCTATTCCCGTCCGCTCCAGCAGTAGGTGCAAAGTTTACAAGGAGAAATCCCGATGGATTCAACTAAGTCATCCAACCGGTGGTACTTTAGGGAGGTGAAATTCA
Organism: uncultured Lachnospiraceae bacterium; assembly: GCA_949740725.1. Lineage (GTDB taxonomy): Bacteria > Bacillota > Clostridia > Lachnospirales > Lachnospiraceae > Caccovicinus. The sequence goes on from CATJIO010000066.1 coordinate 5,965, forward strand.
ACTGCTTCCGGATCATTTCGATCATTTCCAGATAATTCTTACTGTCTGGATTCGCATAATCGTCCAAAACCTCCTGCGATACCTGTTTTCCCTCCCTTTCCTGGATGATGCGCCGGGTAATCAAGTCCAGCTCTGAGTTGGAGCGGGAGAAATTTAAATATTTGCAACCAAAGAGTAAAGGTGGGCAGGCTGGGCGGATATGCACCTCTCTGGCGCCACTCTGGTACAGGAATTCGGTGGTTTCCCTCAGCTGTGTTCCACGGACGATGGAGTCGTCGATTAAGAGCAGGCTTTTGCCACGGATCAGGGCATCTACGGGAATGAGTTTCATTTTCGCGATTAAATTTCGCTGGCTTTGGTTCTGAGGCATGAAAGAACGGGGCCAGGTAGGCGTATACTTGATAAAGGGCCTTGCGAAAGGGATGCCGGATTCATTGGCGTAACCAATGGCATGGGCAATGCCGGAGTCTGGAACACCGGCCACGATATCCGGGAGTATGGCCGGGGTTTTGCCACTCTCTCTGTTTGTCTCCTGCCTGGAGCAGGCGGCTTTATAGCCGGAGCAGCCGGAATCACAGCTTCTGCACCCCAAGTCCCGCTGCGCCAGGATCTGGCCACAGCGATATCGCATTTCTTCCACATTTATTCCCTCATAGCTGGAGGTGGGGTAGCCATAATATACCCACAGGAAAGAGCAGATTTTCATCTCTGCACGCGGCTTGCTTAAGGATTGGATGCCCTCAGGGGTGACTAAAACGATCTCGCCGGGCCCCAGCTCAGAATAATCATGGTAGCCCAAATTAATGTAGGCAAAGCTCTCGAAGGAGACGCAGAAGGCATTTTCCCGCCGCCCGATGACCACAGGCGTCCGGCCGTAGCGGTCCCTGGAGGCATAAATGCCCTCAGGCGTCAGCAGCAGGATAGTCATGGAGCCCTGGATCATCTCCTGGGCGTGGAGCAATCCCTCCACCAGGCTTTGCTTTTGCGTAATGATGGAGGCGGTCAGCTCAGTGGCATTAATCCGGCCGCCGCTCATCTCCATGAAGTGGATGTGATTGTTCTCGTAGGCGTATCGGATCAGCTCCTCTTCATTATTGATCTTTCCCACGGTAACGATGGCAAAACTTCCTAGATGGGACTGGATTAACAGGGGCTGAGGTTCCATATCCGAGATGGAACCGATGCCGGACTTTCCTTTAAGTTCCTCCACATCCCGCTCGAACTTGGTGCGGAAAGGGGAGTTCTCTATATTATGAATGCTGCGCTGGAAGCCGTCTTTGCCATAGACTGCCATACCACCCCGCCTGGTGCCCAGATGGGAGTGGTAATCTGTGCCAAAAAACAGATCCATAACGCAATCTTCCTTTGACGTTACACCAAAAAATCCACCCATGAATGATTTCCTCCAAAAAATAGTAATTTTAACCCTGGTATCCTATAAATTAGTGTAACATATTTTATATTGCCTGTACAATCCCAGCGATATATTAAATATTCTTATAAATATAGATAATATATTGTCCTTTAGAAAAAGATTGTAAGAAAATTGTAGGAAAAACGTCATCCGGCAAAAATTGACAGGATTAGCGAATAGAGATAGACTTATGTTATCATACGGTCAGTGCAACAAATGCCCAGACCTGCCGGAACGATGACAGACTTATTCATAAGATGGAAAATAGAACGAAGATGGGGGATAGGCATGAGCAACATAGGTCAGATTTACTATACTATGGGTGAAGAAGGGAGAGGAAGGCAAAGGAGAAAAACTCGGGAGAATATCGAGGTGATTTCCAGTGTGGCGCCGAGAGCAGGGGCGAATCCAGACAGGAGGATATCTCGGATCCAGATGCAGAGGGGCAGCTCTGGAAGGGGAAGAAGCAAAAACGCGGCCATGCAGTCAATCGTAGCCGCTATGCCAGAGAAGAGCAGCCGGAAACGTGGCATGGGGAGCAGCCGATGGCTTTTGTGGCTGCTGGTTTTAACGGTGGTATTTGCGGCAGGTGTGGGGACTGGTTGGTATATCTGGGGAAGGAATACTGGATCTACCATCAGTTTGGCATCGATCCAGGCGCCGGAATGGGTGGATCAGAAGCTGATCCGGAAGAATATTTACTCCCGCCCTGCAGTTTCCCTGCGCCAGGTGAATGACATCGTGGTGCACTATGTGGCAAACCCGGAGTCCACGGCAGAAGATAACCGGAATTACTTTGACCGTCTGGCGGATCAGAGTGAGGACGGGGCGATCAGCGCCAGCGCCCACTTCGTCATTGGCCTGGAGGGGGAGATCATCCAATGCATTCCCATTAATGAGATTGCCTACGCTTCCAATAATCGGAATGGTGATTCCATTGCCATTGAGTGTTGCCATCCGGATGAGACTGGAGAGTTTACCCAGGCCACCTATGCATCGCTGGTAAAACTTACGGCCTGGCTGTGCGATGAGACGGGGATCAGCAGAAAGAGGGTAATCCGTCACTACGATATCACCGGAAAGGACTGTCCCCGGTATTTCGTGGGCAGTGAAGAGGCCTGGAAACAGTTTAAGAAAGATGTTCAGGCCTACCAGGGAGACTGGGAATAATAAGATCTGATTAACGATCAGTTAACGGGAAGTTTTTGATGAGCCGAAGATTTCCTGGCATAAGCGGCAGCCAGTGGGGGTGACGGCCAGTCCGCCCTCAGCGGTCTCTTTTAACGAGGGAGGCATTTGCCGCCCCACCCGCTTCATGGACTGGATAACCTCTTCTGCCGGGATGACTGAACGGATGCCGGCCAGCGCCAGCTCACTGGCTACAAATGCATTGGCAACGCCCATGGCATTTCGCTTAATGCAGGGAACCTCCACCAACCCGGCTACTGGATCGCAGACCAGGCCTAAAATATTCTTTAAGGCAATCGCACAGCTGTCAACCACCATCAAAGGAGTGCCTCCCAGCACCTCCGTCAATGCACAGGCAGCCATAGCCGAAGCCGTCCCCACCTCAGCCTGGCAGCCTCCCTCCGCCCCGGAGATGGAGGCATTTTTTGCGATAACCATTCCCACAGCAGATGCGGTGAACAGGGACATGACGATTTCCCTTTCAGGGATCTTCTTGTCCTCCATTACCGAGATCAGGGCTGCAGGGAGAACACCGCAAGATCCGGCGGTGGGAGCTGCCACAATCCGTCCCATAGAGGAATTATACTCCGCCACAGCCAGCGCCATGCTCAGGGCATTGCCGAAGAGCGGGCCAAAATGGCTTCGCCCCTGCTCCACTGCCTGTTTCATCTTGTAGGCGGCGCCGCCGCTTAAACCGCTGGCAGAGCGCAGATCGGGATCCATGCCATTTTTGGCAGACTCCTGCATCACGTGAAAGCTTTTTTCCATGGTGGAGAAAATTTCTTCCTGGGTAAGCTCCATGGAGCAGGCCTGATCTTCTAAAACAATGGCGGAGATAGGCTTATTTTGTAACTGGGCGATTTGGGCCAGTTCTTCAATAGTATGGTAAGACAGGTTCATTTGGTGCGTCGCTCCTTTTCCTTGATAACCGTAAAATAGCATAGCGTTATAGGGCTTCTGCTAGCTTATCCGTTTTATACTTCAGTTGGCTTCTGTATTTATCCTTAAATTTTCTGAAGACAGTCCCCTGAATTGCCTGCGTGCGGGCTTTAATTTCTCCTGACATTTATCGCTTGCTCCTTTTGTAGTATTATATCATTTTGCCGAAAAGAAAACAACTTTTTTTCAACAGCTCTATCACTCCCATATATCTATTGCCGAGCCCATCATACTCATTCCCAAAATATGATGATGATCATTTAATTTCCCGATATTTTCTTTCATCAAGGACAAGAATTCGGCATATTTATATTGCACCTCGCTTCCGGTTAAATAGGAGATCCCCATCTTTCGACTCATCGCCTCATCATCAATTTTTACGTACACATAGTCGCCTAAATTCCGGAAACTTAATTCATAATTAGCTGGTGTGGCCAGGAAACCGCAGGCGCCGTCATTTTCACTCATAATCTACCTGTAGGTGCTGGAAACGGGGCAGAAGGACACGGGCCTCACGGCTTAAGATCAGTTTATTTTTTTCGCAGTAGAACAGGATAACACCCAGCTCCTCCTCCAGCCGGGAAATGGAAAGGCTTAGGGCAGGCTGGGAAATATAGAGTTCCTTTGCCGCCTGATTCATGTTCATATATTTCACTGTGGTAAGAAAGTGCATAATTCTGGTGTGGTTTAAACTCATAAAAAATTTACCCATTACTTGTTAGACAATAACAAATACTTATTGACCAATCAAGAAGAGAAAAGGAAATAAATAGATATTATTGACAGATAAGAGTTATAAAATTTACGAAATCTTAGCAAAAGTATACAATATTGAAGCAATGAAGATGGAAAATGAGATTTTTGCGCCCTGTGACGGAACGGTGACTTCTGTGTCTGTGACTGAAGGGACAGCGGTTAGCACAGGGGATGAGCTTTGTGTGATCCAGTAATGTTACAGGGGTTATTAGTACTGTTTATTCTGATATCTCGTGAATGAACATCACAGCTGTTGTGAAAGGATAAAAAATATGCAGGCAATAGTAGACTTTTTTGCGCAGACCGGATTTTACCGTTTACTCCAACCAGGAGGCTGGATGAGCATTCTGATGATTGGGATCTCATTGATCCTTTTGTATCTGGCCATTGGACGCTCTTTTGAACCGTTGCTTTTGATTCCTATCGCCTTCGGTATGCTCTGTACTAATCTTTTGGGGGCGGACATGTTTCATGAAGTGCTATTTGCCGGGGGACACGTGCAGTGGGAACTTCTGCATGGGGCGCCGATTACCGGAGAATGGCTGGCCTAAATGGCGGATGCAGGTGTTTCCCAGGCAGTGCTTGGCCAGTGGGCAGTGGGAGATGTGGTAGCAGCCGGGCTTTTGGACTATCTGTACTTGGGAGTAAAACTGGGAATCTATCCCTGTCTGATCTTTATGGGAGTGGGGGCAATGACAGACTTTGGGCCACTGATTGCCAATCCAAAATCCCTTCTTTTAGGGGCGGCGGCTCAGTTTGGCATCTTTATGACATTTGTAGGTACAAGACTTATGGGCTTTAGCGTTACACAGGCCTCCTCTATTGGTATCATCGGAGGGGCGGACGGCCCTACGGCTATCTTTGTTACGTCTCACCTGGCGCCGGATCTATTAGGCCCGATTGCTGTGGCAGCATACAGCTATATGGCCCTGGTGCCGGTGATAAAGCCACCAATTATGAAGCTTTTGACTACCAGAAAAGAGCGAATGATTGAAATGCGGCCTCTGCGCCCAGTGACAAAAAGGGAAAAGATCGTTTTCCCGATCATGATTACCATCTTTGTAGCGCTGCTGGTTCCCTCTGCAGCACCTCTGGTGGCCAGCCTGATGCTGGGGAATCTGGTAAAGGAATCTGGCGTAGCGAATCGGCTAAGTAAAACCATGTCCAATGAATTGATGAATATTGTTACCATTTTCCTGGGCTTTACGGTGGGATCCACGGCGACCGCCACCACATTCCTGTCCATCAGAACCATAGAGATCATGCTGATGGGCGTGGTGGCATTCAGCTTTGGCACAGCCAGCGGGCTCCTTCTGGCAAGACTGATGAATCTCTTCCTCAAGGAGAAGCTCAATCCGCTCATCGGATCCGCGGGAGTTTCCGCTGTTCCTATGGCGGCCAGAGTATCTCAGGTAGTAGGCCAGAAGGATAATCCAGAGAATTTCCTCTTGATGCATGCCATGGGCCCTAATGTAGCAGGGGTGATCGGCTCCGCCATTGCGGCGGGCGTGCTGATGGCGCTGTTTGGGTAAAAGATGATATTACGACTTGGTTTCCTTATCCTTCATCGAGTGGATGATTACCAGAAGGCTTTCCAGCTGTTGATCCGTTAGCTCTGGCAACAGGGCATGGATCTTTGCAATATTCAGTGGAAGGGAATCTGGGCACTCGGTAAAAAACTGAAGCAAGGTTATGTCGAAAAAATCGCAGATGTTCATTAGAACCTTCATGGAAGGTACGATGGTACCAGAGGTGACCTTATTGATATAACTGTTGCATTTCCCGATATTTTTGCTTAAATTGTACTCTGAGATGCCCTCGGCAAGGCGGAGAGTGGTAACTCGTTCCCCAATAAAATTATTGATCATGTTGGATGCTCCTCTTAAGTTTGAGAGATAAAAATTGCCACCACAACGGTGCTGTCAAGGTACTTTGTTAGTATACCGTGAGAAACGAAGGAACCATTTACTTTAAAATCTCTTTTTGAATATCGATAGTACCTTTAAAATCCCTATCTTATTCTCCGGAAATGGTGAGAAAAGATTAAGACAATGGTAATCGGAGATTAAGGAATTTGGATGGAAAGATATGGTATAATTATTTGCAGGAAAAATTCAAAAGGAGGAGACGATGAATAAGACCATGAGAGCAGCGATAATTGTTCTGATATATACTTGCGTCTCCATGGGGTGCAGGGGTTGTGAACCAGCCATAGGGTCGTTGGCAAGGGAGGTGAAGGATGAACCGGAAGGAACTATTTGCGTATGTGAGGGAGCAGTATCGTACGGAGCCAGATTATCCCTGGGCAGATTCCAATGCTGTGTTGCGGCATAAGGAGAACCATAAGTGGTACGGGTTGGTGATGGAGGTGGGGCGGGATAAGCTGGGGCTTTCTGGCGACGGGACGATTCATATCTTGAACCTGAAGTGTGAACCATTTCTTATCCGTTCCTTACAGATGAAGCCGGGTTTTTACCCGGCATATCATATGAATAAGGAGCAGTGGATCAGCATCCAGTTGGACTGTGTACCGGAGGAAACGATAAAGGATCTTCTGGCGATCAGCTGGGATCTGACCGAACCAAAGAAAAAGGATAGCAAAAAGAGAAATAATTAGGAAGCAATAGCGGCTGCTTTTTCCCTGAATGAGGGGAGAAGAGGCCGCCTTTGTTTTTTAACCACAATATCATTTTAACGGCCATAAGAACACTATTTTATCTTGCCTTCGATTTCCTTGAAAACCTCATAAATGTAACAAATATAAGCAGATTTCTCTCTCCCGCCATAGTTGCAATTAGCTGTTCAGTATGTTAAAATATGGAAAGGAAGAGATGTGGACAAGCAATGGAAAAGAGGAAAAAGGATGAAAGAACCTAGGAGATCGGATCCTTCGATGGAGGAATGGAAGAAGAAATATGAGGTCAGTTTTTTGTCCTGTATAAATTCTGAACCAGGCTTTCGTTATGCTCTTTTTATGGATCCGGACTTTACTATAGAGACGGCGGCTAAGTTTGTAAGCTGGTATGAGGAGCGTTACCCGGAGCGGAGAAAAGCCTTTGACCGGTTTTTCCGAAAGAAAGATCCGCGGCTTTCAGAGGTGATGCTGAAGCTTCGCTGTATGACTTATATGTTAGATGAGGAAATCGTGATCCGGATGACAGATGTTATGAAGTCATCATGGGGGATTTATATGGAAATGTCACCAGAGAAAAATCCGAAAAAGGGAGGGGCGTCGGCGTATTTTGGACGGGATCTTTTCTGGCGGCCCAGGATCCGATACTATGAGATTGAGGCGAAGGGGAGGCTCTCGCCTCCCTATAAGACCTTCTTTCATGAATTTGGCCATGGGCTGGATGATCTGGGGAAACGAGGCAGAGGATTTTACAGCGACAACTTTTCCTTTACTCAGGAGGCAAGACAAAACCGTTTAAGATATGATGAGGAGAAGGGGCGTCTGATGATGGACAGCCCCTGTGCCATGTACAGCAAAACGATTCACCAGTGGATGGCTTTTGATGTGGAAAATCATATCATTCGTATGGTATATCAGCTTGTGTCAAAGGGCGGAGGCGGCCACAGCTGGCAGCGATATCTAAGTTCTGGTATCGGGCCGGATATCCAACTTCAGTTGGCTGAATTTGTCACCTATCAGCTGTTTTTGCAGCCAGAAGGAAAAGGAATGGAGGCTTTAAACGCTTTAAAGGGCCACAAATATGAAGAAGAGATTCGTGATTTCTATCAGGATATTCAGGAAATTACCAATCAAGAAATACTGAAAAATGCCTTTGGCATGATCGTTCTGCCAAAGGACCTGTTTGGAGGGATTACCAATAATCAGCTGGGAGGAGGCCATAGCGGAGATTACTGGTTTGGACGATTTGGAAGAAAGAGGGAGGTGTCCAGAGAGGCTTTTGCCGGGTACTTCGAGTATCGGACAACTGTACCGGATGATAGGATGAAGGAACAGGTAATTAATCCCTATCATTGTATCTTATATACAGTAAAGGCATTGGAGGGGATGTTGAGTCAAATGTTTGAAATGAAGTGATGCCAGGGATGTGAATTGCAACAAAATGCTACACTAGCACAGGATGATTGGGACCGCGCATTGCCATGGAAATGCAGGGCATAAGGGGGAATGAAAATGCTGTCATTTCGCTATAGAATTAAAGATGAAAACGGAATCCATGCAAGGACAGCGGCGATTCTAGTAAAAGAAGCTATGAAATACGAGAGCAAGGTTCTGGTGAGAAGGGATGATCGGACAGCAGACGCGGCGCATCTGATGGAGATGATGGAGCTGACAGCAGAGTATGGGCAGACAGTGGAAGTGGTGATTTCCGGAGCTGACGAAAAGGATGCTTATCGAGGGATGAAACGAGTTTTTGAGAAGAATATTTGACATGTGCAGGTCGAGCGATTAAAATAGGGAAAGAAAGGCTCGGGACGACCCCATGGGGGGCCGGAGAGCATGGTACAGGAAAACCTGCCACAGATAACACAGCACAGGAAGGGATGGATAAAAGATGAAGGTGTTGATGATTAATGGAAGCCCCAGAGTCAATGGGAACACTTCCATGGCCTTAGAGGAGATGAAGAAGGTTTTTCAGGAGGATGGTGTGGAGACAGAGATTCTCCAGATCGGGAACCAAGCCATTCGGGGCTGCATCGCATGTGGCGCTTGTATGGAAAAGGGGGCTTGTGTATTCCAGGATGCGGTCAATGAGGTTGCCCCGAAATTTGAGTCTTGCGATGGTCTGGTTATTGCAAGCCCGGTATATTATGCCTCTGCTAACGGAACGCTGATTGCCTTTTTAGATCGGCTTTTCTACAGCACCCATTTTGACAAGACCATGAAGGTGGGAGCCAGCGTGGTGGTCGCTAGGCGGGGCGGGTTATCAGCTACCTTTGATGGGCTGAATAAATATTTTACCATTACCGGCATGCCGGTAGCCTCCAGCCAATACTGGAACAGCGTCCACGGAAGAGCCAAAGGAGAGGCGAAGGAGGATGCAGAGGGCCTACAGACTATGCGCACTTTGGCGAGAAATATGACCTTTTTGATGAAAAGCATTGCTTTGGGAAAAGAAGCTTACGGTCTGCCCGAGAAAGAGGCGATCCAGAGGACGAGCTTTATCCGGTAATTATTTTTCTATTGTATAATATGCACGAATTTGGTATAATCACCCCAATACATTAAGGGAGCGCCCTCAGAAACTCTTTTGTACCCATTTTGCAGCTGATTTTCCGCCAGAAGTACTCAAATTTAATCAATGCATGTTCCACGTATGCCTCTTAAATTTATGCACATCTGACAAAAATCATCTTATAAGTTTAGGGATAAAGAGTCTCGGAGAGAGCTCTAAGGAGGCACCATGACTAGAAGAGAATTAAGAGAACATTGTTTTAAAATGTTATTCTGTGCAGACTTTTACCCGTTGGAGGGGATAGAAGATCAGCTGGAGAATTACTTCCTTTCTCCTGTGGAGGAGGAGGAAACTCCAGAAGGAACTGAGGAGATCCTCCATAATGTGATTTTGGGGGAAGAGGATCGTCAGGTAATAAAGGAGCGGGCAGAGAAGGTCATTGGCCTGATCCCGGAGCTGGACGAGAAGCTTAATCAGGTAGCAGAGGGCTGGAAGACAAAGCGGATGGGAAAGGCGGATCTGGCGATTCTGCGCCTCGCTTTATTTGAGATGAAATACGACGAGGCGGTTCCGGAAAAGGTGGCGATCAATGAGGCGGTAGAGCTGGCGAAGAAGTTCGGCGGCAAAGATTCTTCCGGGTTTATCAATGGAATTTTAGCAAAGCTGGTGTGATATGACGGGAGTGTACACAGTATCTCAGGTAAATGCGTATATTAAAAATATGTTTGTCCAGGATTATGCGTTGAACCGGATTTCCGTGAAGGGAGAGATTTCGAACTGTAAGTACCACAGTTCCGGGCACATTTATTTTACCTTAAAGGATGGAAAGGGCACATTATCTGCGGTTATGTTTGCCGGTCAGCGGATGGGCCTTTCTTTTCGATTAAAGGAAGGGCAGCAGGTGGTGGTCTCCGGCTCAGTGGACGTGTACGAGAGAGATGGTAAGTACCAGCTTTATGCGAAAGAGATTCAGCTGGACGGAATCGGGGAGCGGTTTGCCAGGTTTGAAGCGCTTAAGAATGAACTGGAAGAGATGGGGATGTTTTCCGGGGAATACAAGCAGCCTATTCCGAGATATGTGAAAACCGTGGGGATCGTGACTGCTCCTACAGGGGCTGCCATCCGGGACATTATAAATATTTCCCATCGGCGGAACCCTTATGTGCAGCTGATCCTTTACCCGGCGTTGGTGCAGGGGGAGAATGCTAAATACAGCATTGTCCAGGGAATCCGTACTCTGGACGAGATGGGGCTGGATGTACTGATCGTGGGCCGGGGCGGCGGTTCTATTGAGGATCTGTGGGCCTTTAACGAGGAGATAGTGGCCAGGGCGATCTTTGACTGCGCCACGCCGGTGATCTCGGCGGTGGGCCATGAGACAGATGTAACGATCGCCGATTATGTGGCGGATCTGCGGGCCCCTACGCCATCAGCAGCGGCGGAGCTGGCGGTATTTGATTACCGGCAGTTCCAGGCAGATGTGGCGGCATATCGGCGGGAGCTTTTAAATGCCATGAACCGGAAGCTTCTGGCCAGGAGGAGCGTTATAGAGCAGTTTCGCCTCCGGCTGAAGCTCAAAGACCCAGTTTACCAGTTAAATGAAAAGCGCCAGAGGCTGGATGAGATGGAAGAGCGTATGAATTGGCTGATGGATGGTAAACTAAGGAATAGAAGGCACCGCCTGGCCCTTTATGGGGAAAGGCTCCAGGGACTATCGCCCCTGGAAAGGATCAGCAGGGGATTTGGGTTCATCACCGATGAGGAGGGGAAACGGATCCAGAGCGTTGGCCAGGTGAATGTGGGAGATCGGATCTGGATCCGGGTCCGTGACGGGAAGCTTTTGGCTAGCGTACTGACCACTTGGCAATCGGGCTAATTGCGCAGGATGTAATGCTTCGGCAGTCAGTACATCAGGGCAAACGAGGTGTCGATTACCGTGCCAAACAGCGTTTGAAGGAGAGAAGACAGATGGAAGAACAGGCTATGTCCGCAGTATCGAATAGTCAGGAGGAGTCTCTGACGATTGAGCAGACCTTCGAGGAGCTGGAAGGGATTCTGGAAATGCTGGAGGATGATGAGCGCCCTCTGGAGGAGTCCTTTCGCTACTTCCAGCGGGGGATTAATCTGGTAAAGCAGTGTGCGACTCAGATTGATAAGGTAGAAAAGCAGATTGCTGTGCTCAATGGGGAGGAAGACGATGGTGGATTTTAAACAATTATTATCAGACCGGGTTAGAGAGACGGAAGAGATTATTCAGGGCTTTCTGCCGAAGGAGGAGGGACACCAGAGGCAGATTATGGAAGCCATGAATTACAGTATGAATGCAGGGGGGAAGCGGTTGCGTCCTCTGCTTTTGATGGAAACCTGCCGGCTGTTTGGGGGAGAGATCTGCGAGGCTGCGCCCTTTATGGCAGCGATGGAGATGATTCACACCTCATCCTTAATCCACGATGATCTCCCCTGCATGGATAATGACCAATACCGTAGGGGAAAGAAGAGCACTTGGGCTCAGTTCGGGGAAGATTTTGGCGTATTGGCCGGGGATAGCCTGATTGTGGAAGCCTTTGCCGTGGTGGCCTCTGCTTTTGATACCACCAGATATCCAAAACGGGCCGCTAAGGCACTGCAGATTTTAGCTAAGAAAACCGGGATTTACGGCATGATCGGCGGCCAGGTGGTGGATGTGCAGCTGACCAACCAGCCTATCCCCAAGGAAAAGCTGGATTTTATCTATCGCCTAAAGACCGGCGCCTTGTTGGAGGCGTCTATGGTGATCGGAGCAGTCCTGGGAGGCGCTGGAGAGGAAGAACAGGAGAAGATTTCCCGGATCGCGTTAAATGTGGGCATTGCCTTCCAGATTCAGGACGATATTCTGGATGTCACCAGCAGCCAGGAAGTGCTGGGAAAGCCCACAGGAAGCGATGAAAAAAATTGCAAGACCACCTATGTGACCCTGGAGGGAATAGAACAGGCGAGGGAAGAGGTAAAGAGGCTTTCTGGTAATGCCAAAGAGCTTCTGGCATCTCTTCCCGGTGACAGAGAGTTTTTGGAGCAGATCATCCATATGCTAATTACCAGAGAGAAATAGGTATTGATATGATTTTAGAGCAGATAAAGAATCCGGAGGATGTAAAGGCGTTAACTTTGGAAGAGTTGGAAGAGCTGGCTCAGGAAATCCGGACATTTTTAATCGAGACAATCAGTCGTACAGGGGGCCATTTGGCCTCCAATTTAGGCGTGGTGGAGTTGACCATAGCCCTGTTTTTGGCCTTCGATCTGCCTAGAGATAAGGTGATCTGGGATGTGGGCCACCAGTCCTACACCCATAAGATGCTGAGCGGAAGGAAGGACTTATTTGACGGGCTGCGCCAGCATGGGGGCTTAAGCGGATTTCCAAAGCGGAAGGAAAGCCCCTACGATGCCTTTGACACAGGACACAGCTCCACTTCTATCTCTGCCGGGTTGGGAATCACCCAGGGGAGAGATCTGCTGGGGGAGGATTATTTTGTGGTTTCGGTGATTGGCGATGGGGCGCTGACTGGCGGCATGGCCTACGAAGCCTTAAATAATGCGGCTCGGCTAAAAAATAATTATATCATTGTCCTGAATGACAATAACATGTCCATCTCAGAGAATGTGGGAGGGATGTCCAGATATTTGAGCGGTATCCGTACCGGAGAAGGATATAATGATTTAAAAAAGGGGGTTGTCAATATCCTGGAGCGGATTCCCGGTATTGGCTCTCATTTGATTGACCGGATTAAGCGGACGAAAAATGGGATTAAGCAGTTGCTGATCCCAGGTATGCTTTTTGAAAATATGGGGATTACCTATTTAGGCCCGGTGGATGGACATGATATCCGTGCCCTGCAGAAGACGCTTCTGGAGGCAAAGAAGCTAGATCATGCGGTTCTGGTTCACGTGATGACCAAAAAGGGAAATGGCTATAAGCCGGCGGAGAAAAATCCCGCTAAATTTCACGGGGTAGAGCCCTTTGATATTGAGACCGGGCAATTTTTAAAGGAAAAGAAATATCCAGGCTATACGGATGTATTTGCCAGAGCGCTGTGCCGTCTGGCAAAGAAGGATGAGCGGATAGTAGCAGTGACCGCCGCCATGCCAGATGGGACTGGATTAAAGCAGTTTGCAAAAAAGTTCCCCAGGCGGTTTTTCGATGTGGGAATTGCGGAGGCCCACGGAGTTACCAGCGCGGCTGGGATGGCCGCCGCCGGATTAAAGCCAGTGCTGGCTGTATATTCCTCCTTCCTTCAGCGGGGCTTTGACCAGATTCTCCATGATGTGTGCCTTCAGGAGCTGCCGGTGGTGCTGGCCATCGACCGCGCCGGACTAGTGGGAAGTGATGGGGAGACCCATCAGGGGATTTTCGATTACAGTTATCTGACCTGTATTCCCAATATGACGGTGATGGCGCCGAAGAATCGGTGGGAGCTGGAGGATATGCTTGCCTTTACTTTTCGACTGAACAGGCCTGTGGCGATTCGCTATCCCAGAGGGGAAGCCTACCGGGGATTAAAGGAATTCCACGAACCTCTGAAGTATGGGAAGGGAGAGCTGATTTACGATGAAAGCGGTGAGGGGGCAAGGATTGCCCTTTTGGCGGTAGGGAGCATGGTGAGTACTGCAGAGCATATCCGTGAGAAGCTGATGGATCGAGGGATACGATGCAGCTTGGCTAATGGCCGCTTTGTCAAACCGTTTGACCGGGAGCTTGCTCTTTCTCTGGCGAGAACCCATTCCGTGGTAGTGACTCTGGAGGAAAATGTCCTTCAGGGCGGATTCGGCTTGGCGGTGACCGCCTGCATCCATGACCATTATCCGGAGGTGAAAGTATTTTCGGTAGGGCTTCCGGATGCCTACGTAGAGCATGGCAATGTGAGCATTCTCCGGGAAGAACTTGGGATCGACAGTGATTCCATCATCGCGTCTATGGAACGGGAAGGGCTGCTGGATACAGCAGGAATGTGAATGGCAATGCCAGCCATATCCGTGGGAAAGTAAGAAAAATAACTGGAAAAATATTACAGAATATGATAAGCTATCCGTAGCAGGGAAGGGCGACTGCCTGGAACAAGGGAAAGACGGATCGGAAAGGACAGACTGCAGAGGACAGATAAGATGAAAGAGCGTTTAGATGTGCTTTTAGTAAAGCGAAATCTGGCGGAGTCCAGGGAGAAGGCGAAGGCGGTGATTATGGCTGGGATTGTCTATGTGGAAGGCCAGAAGGAGGATAAGGCTGGGACCTTTTTTGAGGACACGGTTTCCATTGAGGTGCGGGGGAATACCTTGAAATACGTCAGCCGAGGTGGCTTAAAGCTGGAGAAGGCCATGATCCATTTCGGTCTGGAGCTTTCCGGAAAGGTGTGTATGGATGTGGGTTCTTCCACTGGTGGATTTACGGACTGCATGCTGCAGAATGGAGCTTCCAAGGTTTATTCGGTGGATGTGGGCCACGGACAGCTGGCCTGGAAGTTGCGGAATGACCAGCGGGTAATCTGTATGGAAAAGACCAATATCCGCTATGTGACCAGCGAGGATATCCCGGATCGGATCGATTTTTCCTCCATTGATGTGTCCTTTATTTCCTTGACTAAGGTGCTGGGGCCGGTGAAGGCTTTGCTGAAGGAAGAGGGACAGATTGTCTGTTTGATTAAGCCTCAGTTCGAGGCTGGCCGGGAGAAGGTGGGAAAGAAAGGTGTGGTGCGGGAAAAAGATGTTCATCTGGAGGTGATTCAGATGGTCATGGATTTTGCCGTTTCTATAGGTTTTGAAGTGAAAAAACTGGAATTTTCCCCTATCCGTGGTCCGGAGGGGAATATAGAATATCTTCTTTTTCTACAAAACCACAGGGAAGGGGAGCGATATCCCCAGATTCCGGTGAACGCTTCTTCTGTGGTAGAGGAATCCCATAGAACACTGGAAGGGTAGTGCCGGAGACTATGGAGGGTAAGATGAAATCGTTTTATATTATTGCGAATCCGGATAAGGAGGGGGTGGCCAGGACCAAGAAGGAGATTCAGGAGTACCTTCAGGCCCGGGGCGGAACCTGCCTTGCCCAGGAGCAAAAGCCATATCAGAAGGGGAGCTATACGGATCCATCCAAAGTGCCTGAGGAGGTGGACTGTGTGATTACCATTGGCGGAGATGGTACGCTGATACAGGCAGCCAGGGACCTGGCGGGAAGACGTATTCCCTTTATCGGGGTAAACCGGGGGCATCTGGGGTATTTAACCCAGCTCAATCATGATCAGGAGCTTTGGGGGATGCTGGATGCCCTCCTGGAAGGGCGATATCGGATCGAGTCCAGGATGATGCTGGATGGAAGGATTGTCCGGAAGGGGAGGCAGGTATTTCGAGATATTGCGCTGAACGAGATCGTTATCAGCCGGAAGGATATTTTGAAGCCCCTTCATTTCCGGATCTTTGTCAATGGGGAATACTTAAATCAATACACGGCGGATGGCATGATCTTCGCCACCCCCACAGGATCCACCGCCTATAATTTGTCCGCCGGCGGCCCTATTGTGACGCCGGCTGCCAGGATGATGGTGATGACGCCCATCTGTTCCCATGCATTAAATGCCAGGAGCATTGTCCTTCCGGCAGAGGACCAGGTGACGGTGGAAGTTTTGGAGGAAGGGCATATGGCAGCTTTTGATGGAAATCTGTCCGGACAGGTGGAGAAGGGCGACAGGATTGTCATCAGCCAGTCCAGGCTGAATACAGAGTTGGTACAGCTAAAGCAGGTATCCTTCCTGCAGAATTTAAGTAATAAAATGGTGGGAGTGTAGAGGATGAAAGTAGAACGTCACAGCAAGATCGTGGAATTAATCGGAAAGCATGAAATCGAAACCCAGGAAGAGCTGGCTGAATATCTGAATCAGGCCGGATTTCAGGTGACCCAGGCTACTGTATCCCGGGACATCCGGGAGCTGAAGCTGACTAAGGTGACTTCTGAGAACGGGAAGCAGCGTTACATGGTGATGCAGAATCAGGGGAATTTCAGCGACAAGTATATCCGGATCCTCCAGGATGGATTCCTGAGCATGGATATGGCTCAGAATATTTTGGTGATCCGTACGGTTTCCGGTATGGCTATGGCCGTGGCGGCGGCATTGGATGCCATCCATTTTCATGAGATTGTGGGCTGCATCGCTGGGGATGATACCATTATGTGCGCGGTCCGTAGCGTGGATGACACGATTTTAGTGATGGATAAGATTCGGAAGCTGCTGCACTGATAGAGGAGAGGATCACGCGCGTAAGGAGAAGGAGGAAAGCGATGCTTCTGGAACTGCAGGTAAAGAACTTGGTATTAATCGAACAGGCGAAGGTGGAGTTTGGGGAAGGCTTAAATATTCTGACCGGAGAGACTGGCGCGGGAAAATCGATCATCATCGGATCAGTGAATATGGCCTTAGGGGGAAAGGCGTCTAGGGATAGTATCCGGCAGGGAGCGGACAGCGCTTATATTGAGCTTTTGTTTTCCGTGGATACTCCAGAACAGGAGAAGGCCTTAAGGGAACTGGAGATCGAACCCTTAGAGGACCATACGGTGATCCTCTCCCGGCGGATCACGCCTTCCAGAAGCATCGCCAGGATCAATGATGAGACGGTCACCACTACTAGGCTGAAGCAGGTGACTGGACTGCTGATCGACATCCATGGACAGCATGAGCATCAGTCACTTTTGCACATTCACAAGCATTTGGAAATTCTGGACGCCTATGCCAAGGGAAAGGTTTCTCCCTGGAAGGAAAAGGTTTCCAGAGAGTATGGGGTGTATCGAGAATTAACAGATCAGCTTGCTTCTATGGAAGGTGGATTGGAGGAGCGGCTGCGGGAGGCGGATTTTTGCCGTTTTGAGATTGAGACCATTGAGAATGCCAACTTGAAGGAAGGGGAGGAGGAGGAGCTTACAGCCCGCTACCGGAAGCTCTCCCACGCTAGGCGGATTATCGAGGGACTTTCGGAGGCCTGTGAGGCCCTGGATGAGGAAGGTATGGCCAGAGCGGTGCGGGCGGTGGACCAGGTATCCGGGTATGATGAAGGGCTGAAATCCATCCGGGATCAGATCTACGATGTGGAGTCCCTCATGAGCGATCTAGGGCATTCCATTAAGGAATATATGGAGGGCTGTACCTTCGAGGAGGGGGAATTCCGTCAGATCGAGGATCGGCTGGATGTGATTCATGGCGTACAGGCGAAGTACGGAAGCTCGGTTTCCAAGGTAATGGAGGAGCTGGAGGAGAAGAAGAAACGTCTGGAGGAGCTGGAGCATTTTGATGAGATACGGGACCGGACGGAGAAGGAGCTAGCGGCTTCCACAGACAGGCTGGAAAAGCTTTGCCAGAAGCTGTCAGCTATCCGGAAAAAGGCCGGTAAGGAGCTGGCGGAGCGGATGAAGGAGAGCCTGATTGATCTGAATTTCCTGGATGTGCAATTTGTGATGGAATTTCAAAGGCTGGATCGTTATACGCCGGAAGGGTTTGATGGGGCGGAGTTTCTGATCTCCACGAATCCGGGCGAGCCGGTGAAGCCATTGAAGGCGGTGGCCTCCGGGGGAGAATTGTCCAGGATTATGTTGGCCATCAAGACAGTACTGGCGGATACGGATCAAATTTCCACCTTGATTTTTGATGAGATCGATACCGGGATCAGTGGACGGACAGCCCAGATGGTATCCAGGAAGTTAAATGAGATTGCAAGGAGCCATCAGGTGATCTGCATTACCCCCCTGCCACAGATCGCTTCTATGGCAGACTGTCACTTTGAGATTGCAAAGTCGGTGGAAAAGGGAAAGACGGTGACCAGGATCCATCGGCTGGAGGCAGATGAGGTGATCGGGGAACTGGCTAGACTTCTGGGCGGCGAGGCGATTACTGAGGCAGTGGTGGAGAATGCCAGGGAGATGAAAGGATTGGCGGAAGGGTTGAAGGGATAGTGCGCTGCTGCCTGTTTTTTGATGAGTTGGGGAATACAGCGGGATTAAGTGATGTATGGGGCTTGCACCCCATAGAAATCAAAAAGGAGACAAAAATCGGTAAGCCAGCTTATCTACCGATTTTTGTCTCCTTTTTGATTTCTGCCTGGTCAATGGGAGAGCATATTTTCAATAAATATCCCATATCCTTTTGTAGAATCTTGTACAAATACATGGGTTACCGCCCCAATTAACTTTCCATTTTGAATGATGGGGCTTCCGCTCATGCCCTGGATGACGCCGCCGGTGAGGGCAAGGAGTTCAGGATCAGTTACCTGAAAGATGATACTTTTCGTTCGATGGTTAGTGGAGTAGTCTACCTTTTGGATCTCGATGTGGTAGTCCTTTGGCTCGCCGGATACGCTGCTTCTTAAGAGGGCAGGGCCGGCCTGGACGTCCTGGCGGTAGCCCACAGGAAGAGGAGACTGGGCGAAGCGGGAGAGGAGTTTAGCGCTGGCTTGGCCGAAGATACCGGTATCGGTATTGGCGGTGATGCTTCCCAGCTGGGATCCAGGACCATAGTAGATGATCCCGCTCATTACTCCCGGATTTCCAGTAGAGCCTTTTTCGATCCCCAGGATCTGTGTTTCGTACAGGGCGCCTTCCTGAATTTCTACTACCCCGCCGATGTCGCTGTCACTGATTCCATGGCCAAGGGCGCCAAAATTTCCATTTAGATCCAGATATGTCATGGTTCCAATGCCCTGAGTGTCATCACGAACCCAGGCCCCCAGCTTATAGGATCCGTCCTGGTCCTCCGCCGGATTCATGGAGATGGTCATCTTCTCTTCTCCACGGCGAATTTTTAATGTTACTTTCTTGTCGCCAGACTGGTTTACTTCTTGGATTAGCTCCTCTTTTGTGGATAAGGGCTTTCCGTTTATGGCTTCGATGTAGTCGCCAGAGCGGAGTATCCCATAGGCTGGCTCGATATCCACTCCGTCTGTTCCAGTCAGCGTGCCGGTTCCGATGACTAATATGCCGTCAGATTTTAAGTAGATACCCACTGGTGTACCGCAGGGAATGACATAGTTTTCATCCACTACATCCACCTGCACATCCTTTACCTTTAAGAGGCCAAAAAGCCGGACCTCCATCTGATAACTTCCTTTTTTATTTCCTATCATCTGGAAGGGCTGGTGGCCGGAAAGTCTGATCTGGCTGGAGGGGATATCCGAAGGATTTCCTAAGGAGACTTCGGAGATGGCGGCATCCTTCAGCTCTAAAGTGGACTGGAATATAAGAGGGAGGGAAATTTCCTCCTGCTCTCCGGCAACGATATTCAGCTGATCAGGTACTGTGCGTTCCAGATAATTGTAACCTGCCCCTAAGGCTAGCGCTAGGAGCAAAATACCCAGTTTCCATAAACGCCGCTTTTTTCGTTTCCGCTTTTGCCTGCCGGGGCTCTGGTTTTCCCATGTATCCTGCATGTCTTTACCTCCTCGTTTGCTCTGTAAGGACCGCCTGATGTAGAAGGCCCTCTCTGGTTATTCTTTCCATGAGTTTCACCTCATATGCTGCGAATGCATATTTGCTCCGCTGCTTACAGGCTTAGTATTCTACTCTTTGCCGTTTATACTCTCCGAAAAAGAAACCAGTCCCGACTTATTTTGAGTGATTTGTTAATTTCTGTTATTGAAAATAGTGTGGCAGAAATTGTTCAAAACATTCTCCTTTCGTCTGACTTTTTTCCATGTCGAAATAAACAGCGCAGAGCATCTGCGAAATAAATCCGTGTTCGTTTGTCGAATTATGCGATGGAATACCATTGCGCGTCAGAAAACCAAACGTCTATAATGACTTAATGAAGGGAAAGAAAGCAGCAAAAATTGTATTCTTTTCAGCGTAAAAGCCGATGAGAGTATTTAAAAGGCAAAAGGAGGAGTAGAAATGGGAGAATTAAATATTGCGATTGCAGATGATAATCCGCAGACTTTGGGGAGATTACAGGAAATTTTGGAATCAGAGAAAGGATTTTCTGTAGTAGGGAGAGCGGAAAATGGTGAGGATGCATACAATATGATAATAAAAACGAATCCGGACGTAGTGCTATTAGATGTTATTATGCCGCGAATGGATGGAATATCGGTAATGGAAAAGATAAGAAAAAATCATACACTAAAGAAGACACCGGCTTTCATTATGGTGACGGCTGCCGGAAGCGAAAATATGACGGCAGATGCGTTCCGAATGGGAGCCAAT
>CATJIO010000067.1 GCA_949740725.1 uncultured Lachnospiraceae bacterium
CAAGTCATTTTCGCACTTTAAAAGAGCATACCGGAACATCAACAGGAACAAAATACAATGACAAAAAAACTAAAAAGGCGGATTACACGCTAAAACATTATAGAGTTTACCAGCAAAATATTGCTACTGGTGTAAAACATCTGAAATATAAGCTTACCGAATGGTCCTGGACAGGGTATAAAAAACAGAATGGAAAATGGGTTTATGACACAAAAAAATCTGGTTCTAACAGAGAACACCTTGATCCTATGAGCCTTCTGAATGGTTACTTATTTCCATAAATCTTCTAACTTGATTAGACGTTAAATAAAGAAAACCTGGTCATCCAATTATACTGCTAATGATTGGATGACCAGATCTCCATTTTGAATAGAAAAAGCAAAGAGGTGTGTAAAAATGAAAAATACAAAAAGAAGGAAATTCATAAAAACGTGGATCCTGATGCTCCTATCCATACTGCTTATAGTTACACTCATCGGTTTTTTCTCAGGCTCTTTTAATACCAACTGCACAAAGACGGACATTATTTCCTTAACGCCCCGTCATATTGCCTCTGAGGGAGAGCACTGGGCCCTCTGTTCAAGGGAAAAGAAAAACCCTATATACGGCTCTGTACTCTTTCAGGCAACGCCATATCTTATTTATCAGGGAAGCTCCAAATATTCGCCTGGAAAAAAGGTGGATGTGCGCGGTCTCTATACGTATCACAAACAAATAAATAATGGGAAAGAAACCTTCTTTAATCTAAGCTTTATGGATGATCAGCTGGTAATGAACCGCCACTTTGTCATTGGTGAAAAGCGCTGGTTTTACAGAACGGATCTTACAGATGAAGTAATCGACAAAGCCTTTGTAAAGGTTATATGGAAGGAAGCAGGGAAAAGCCGGCATGAGTATCTTGCTTCTGAAAATCTAACACAGCAGGAAAAGAAGGAATGCAGGGAATGGATCGACAGTGGAGGAAATACTCTGGATGAGCACAAAACATACTTAAAAGTAGAACAGGAAAAATAAAGCGCTTGATACTACTCTTTCAATGCTCTTTGCAATATTTTCATCTGAATAAATTTGTTTTATGACTGAGTAATTTTTGCAAAACCACAGGTATAGGTAAGTAACAGCCGAACACGGAAACATGTCAGGAACCTGTAGTAAAATGCAAGGTGTATCAAACATTCAAAATGTGTATCGAATAAAAGAAGACAATGATTTAATTACAGGGATAGAAAGCGCAAAGGGGAAAGGAGGTAACAAGTTTGAAACCAAAATACAGGGAAAAAGAGCATAACAAACAAGCCGTCTTTTGACAGCCAAAAAGAAAGAATCGATAGAACAGAGCCATCAGGAAGGAGCGGCCGTATCATTTGTGATGCTATACCCTTGCAGCCTGAGAAGCTCCAGAGCCTGCGTCTTCGTCAGGACCCTGGATTGTCTGACGGGGCGGTGTTCTAAAAAACCTGCCGGGTTGTACGGCTCCCGTTTGCTCAGCATGTTCCAGATAGCGGTCAGGAGCATCTTACAAACGGCGATGATGGCCTTCTTATGGCCCCGGCGGGTCTTGATTCTGTGATACCTCTCTTTGAATTCCGGATGCTGTTTGGATTTTATGAGGGCATTTGCAATCTGGACGAGAAGAGGTTTCAAATAGCAACCAGCGCGGGAAATCCGTCTGGATTTGACTTTCCCATTGCTCTGGTCATTGCGGGGACAGCAGCCAGCCCAGGAAACAAGATGCTTCGAGGAAGGAAACACAGACATGTCCGGGCCAATCTCAGAGAGAATGGCAATGGCCGTCATCGGATTCTTGTTCAGCCCCGGAAGGGTGCGAAGCAAGTCCAGAGTGGAAGAAAAGGGCTCCGCAAGGAGAAAGACTTCCTGCTCAATTGCGCTCTTGTGGGCCTGAAGCTGGTCGATGTGTGAAAGGCATTGGCGCAGCTTGAGGGCCTGCTGGGGAGAAATGGCACCATCCACCGCAGCCTGAATCTCAGAAATGGGAGCCTTGCAGCGGGGGTCGACGAAGGGAGTCACATCAAAGGACTGCCCGGGATGGTCGAGCATATAAGCGGTAATGGAACGTGCGGACTTACCAAAGACATCGCTGAAGACATCGTCCAACTTGAGATTGGAAACGGTGAGGCAATTGAGAGCGCGGTTTTTCTCGCCGGTGAGCATATTGGTCAGCTTCACGCGGTAGCGCATGAGGTCGCGAAGCTGGCGAATGTCCGGGGGCGGAATAAAGCTGGGTTTGATCATGTCGCACATGAACAGGTCGCAGATCCACCTGGCGTCCTTGCGGTCGGTCTTATTGCCCTTTTGGGGTTTGGTATATTGGGGATGAGCAAGGGTGACGGAACAGGTCTGTTCAAGAATATTGAATACGGGAATCCAGTACTTACCGGTGGATTCCATACAGACTTCCGTACAGTTGTATTTGGCAAGCCAATGCGACAGCTCCCGGAGGCCTTTGGAAAAGGAAGAGAAGCGAGCTTGCTGATACTGGGTACGGCCGTTTGGGTCGGTGATGCCGATGCAGGCATAAATCCAGGTTTTGTGGACATCAAGGCCACAACAGTTTTTACGAAAGATTTTGAACAAGGAACGTACCTCCTACCAAGTAGTTGTAGAGCTGGCAGGGACTGGCCATCCGGCGAAATCGAGTTCATTTCGGAAGAGATAAGTTTACGGGCTACGGGTTTGCGCCATTCATGGATGCCTAAAGGATGGCCGACGCCATATAAACATACGGGGTTGCCGCTATACAGCCCCGCCACTCACCTCCACGGGTTCTGTAGTATGCCAGCGACCTACAGAAGGAGTATAACAGAGAATCAGAAACAGCGAAAGTCTACCCGACTCAGGGTTTCATAACCCCTTGGGTGCCTTTCGCAGAAAGGCGGTTTATAAACATGCATCCATCAAACTTCCGCCCAAAAACAGCAAAACAGGCTTTCAGGAGGTACATTGCCTGCCTGCTTCTTGCAGCAGCTGTCCTTACTGTCTCAGCCTGCGGCTCAGCTGCTGAAAA
>CATJIO010000068.1 GCA_949740725.1 uncultured Lachnospiraceae bacterium
AAAGGAAAATCAACTTCCAAATCTCTTTCGGCCAATTGCTTTTTAATTGGAAGATTTCAGGGGTGTCAGACAGATACCGTAGAAATTCATATCTTCTAAGAGCCGTTCTCCCGTATATCCTTTGTCCCCTAAGATTATTAGGCTAAGATAGTTTTCAGCCATATCCTGCAGGCCTTCCCGGTCATCAATGGAAACCCAAAATGTGTTCCCTTTTTGGACAGGCCAGTTTTTGACGGAGCAACTTTGTTGTCTGGATGAGGCCTCTCCTGGTTCAGTTCAAACGTGTCCGACTACAGAGTTTCGGAAAGATATGCCAGCAATTCCATTTAACGAAGGGATACTATGTACTTTCCGAATCAATCCCAAGAAACTCACCACAAATGCTAAGAATAATGATCTCGGAATTCGATAATTTTGCCTAATTATAATTTCGCCTTCCAGAAAGGAATTTCGAAGCGAATTGCTGATACAGGTCTTCAATAATCGTAAAAACAAGCAAAATAAAGTCTTCAAAAGTGGCGATGAGGGTGTTATAATCCCCCCTCCAAATCTATAACCCACAAAAATGATGTTTTATCCAATTTTCCTTATTTCTCCCCCTGCACCAAAAACTGCTCCACCACGCTCCCCCGGTCCGTAAACCGAATCTGATCCACCACAATTTCCCGAAAGCCTATCCGCGTTAAAATCCCACGCAATTCCCCTTCCTCAAAGAAATGCGTTGTCCCCCGTCCAGACAAGCTTCCCTCCGTAATATCACAAAACGTATGCTGCTCAATCTCCTCCCCGCTTCCAAAGCCAGTGGTCCCTGTGGTAAAGGAAATCGAAAAAAGCTTTCCGCCTGGTTTCAGCAGATTGTAAATCTTCTGATACATAGCGATAATATTCTCATAAGTGTTCGCATACACAACCGCACTGTCAATCACACAGTCAAAAACGCCATCCTCGTAATCCAATTCCAGTGCATCCCGCACCCGGACATCTGCCCGTAGTCCTTCTGCTTCCAATTTCTTATTAACACGGTCGATGGCACTGGGCGAGCCGTCAAAAGCATAAGTGTCAAATCCTTCCCGGGCCAGATACCAGGTATGGCTTCCGCCGCCACATCCAAAGTCCAGGATCTTCACTTCAGCGCGGTTGCGCTGATAATAGTTTCGGGCCACAAACCGGATGACCGACTCCGAGGGGTATTGGCCCCATTCCTGCGTGGCGTGTATTTCTTCCCAGGTATTGTCAAATGATTTCATACTTCGTCTCTTTCCTTGTTCCTGCGCGTCCTCTGCGCCTGCAGGGATCTCCACAGGGTGCTTCCTTATTTCAAGATTTTTCTATTCAACACTTTGATGCTATTTCTCTCATTTCACGGCCTGCACCAAAAACTGCTCTACTACATTTCCACAGTCTGTAAAGCGGAACTGATCCATTACAATATCATGAAACCCCGTTTGCATAAGGATTCCCCGTAATTCTGCTTCTTCAAAAAAATGGATTGTCCCACATCCAGACAGGCTTCCCTCTTCTACATTATAGAACGTATGTTCCCCCCCCCGGGATTCTCTTTCCTGTTCCATAGCCAGTAGTTCCTGTGGTAAAAGAAATTGAAAAGAGCTTTCCGCCTGGTTTCAATAGATGATAAATTTCTCGATACATGGCAACAATATTCTCATAAGTATTGGCACATACAACCGCGCTGTCAATTACGCTGTCAAAAGATTCCTTTTCATAATCCAAATCCAACGCATCCCGCACCCGGACATCTGCCTGGAGCTTTTCGACTTCCATTCTTTGGTTCACGCGGCTAACGGCGCTCGCTGAGCCATCAAAAGCATAGGTATCAAATCCTTCCCGGGCCAGATACCAGGTATGGCTCCCACCGCCGCAACCAAAATCTAAAATTTTCACCTCTGCACGATTTCGTTGATAATAGTTCCGGGCCACAAACCGGATGACTGGCTCCGAAGGATATTGTCCCCACTCTCGCGTTGCATGTATTTCTTCCCAGGTTTCGTCAAACGATTTCATATTTTTGTCTCTCTTTCTCATATTCAATATGTTACTATGCCAGATCTGCAAATATGTCTTCAGCCATTTCCCGGAATAATTCTGCCATTTCTATTACATTTTTGGTATATAGTATTCCTTTTCTGGCAATCTCCTTTCCCTCCTTTTGCATCGTATCTTCTGACATAAATTCCTCATTTCCCATAATATATTGGGCATTGCTTAAAGTAATTGCTACTAGCTGGTAAGTGCTGGCCTTTTCCATTGCTGTGGATATTTTTTTAATCTTCTTCAACAGATTCAGATATTCTTTCTGGTCTATGTTTTTCCGGTTACAGATTTTATCCAATTTTTCGTATGACTTCTTCAATTTGCCAGAATCTACTTTCAGCTTTTCAAATTCCTGCGGCAGACCATGCAAATATTTTCTTGCCCACTCTCTTGCTTCTTCCTTTAACATAGGTTCCAGCTTCCCCAAACATTCTTGAATATCGATCTCTTTTGTACACTCCTGGTCAATCGCTTCACTTAGTGTCATAATTTCTGTATGCTGTATTTTTGCCCCACCCTCTGTTGCATTTATAACGCGGAAATCTGCTACTTGTTTTTGGCAAATCTCAATACTCTGGTTATACCAATCCAGGAACACCTTAAAATCTGTCCTGGTCGGAACTTTTTCTTCATAATTTCCCTCTACCATCATGAAATTACTGGTGTCTTCTTCCTCCATGACCTTCTGGAAGGTGCCGTCCGCATGAGATTTATTGCCCGTATAAGCCAGATCCTGCCCTACTAAGATAATCGTTTTAATCCCGATCCGGCAGAACAGTGAAAATACATTTGTCGCAACAGAACCTCCGCTGGGAATATCCTGTACCGGCTGCCCGGTTTTTAAAAAAATCCGTTCCGCGAATTGATAGCCCTCATTGTAAAAAAACTTCATTCCCTCATGATATTCCAAAACCTCCGGGGAAGCATTTAATGTTGTCATTAACGGAATATTCTTCGCTTCTTTCAGTTCCACTAATTCCAGCGGCTTCATGGCGTCAATAATTACAAACATATCTGGTATGATTCCAGCCTTAAGCAATGGTTTTATGGCTGTATCTACAGCAACAATAAACGCCTTTCCTTTCGCCCTTTTTAACTCCAATATATTTTTGTTTAACGAGGGGCCTGCTGCCACTAAAATGCCGGGAATATCCTTCGGAATCACACCCGGAAGCTGTGTCGTTTTGTATCCGTTACAGAGGTACCTCGCATTCGCAAAAAGATTCTTCGCCATAACATTGGAAAACACCTGCTGCGTGTTAAATTGAACAACCTCCCGCATTGCAATTTCCCGGCATATTCGTGCAAAGTTAAGGGCCTTTTCCGCGAATATCACCTCATAGTTGGGCAGAATAATCCGTCTGGATAAATTCAGCATCTCATACTTCAGTATACGTCCCAGCATAATCCGCATCTGTTTCTCATCCATGCCCTCAAGGCCGTCGACCCAGAAAATAATCAGATGCTTTTCCATCCAACGTTCAATATTTACCATTTCCAAAAACTTAAGAAAAATCCATAGAGACGGTTCGTATACGATAATTGTGATTCTTTTTTCCGTGCGTTCCACCAACTCTTGCAAATACGATGGGTTTCCCACCCCCATCATTAAAACAGGCGCATTTCTCTGAAGCTCACGCAATGTGTCCACCCACATTTTAGCCGGATCTTTGGTATTGCGTTTTCCGTTCAGATAATATGACTTATGATCCTTTTTTATTTTCAATACAGTGGTTCCATCATAGGCGCTTTCTTCCACAATCTCCAAATCCGGCTCCATATGATCTTTCGCTTCTGTAATGATCGTGTCCATTCCAGGATAGTACTTCGCCAATATCTTTAAGTTTTTTTCATACGTCGTCATCCACAAGCTCCTCCTGTTTCAGATTCACAACAATTAATTCCAGGTATTCCAGAAGCCCATAAGTGAGGGCGTCATGCATTAATACCATGTCTTCCTGTTCTAAAGCTTCCAGGATATCCGCCAGAATATTTACAAGGTTTTGAGACAACCCCTGATATAACTCCGCCTCTATTCCATATCTATTTTCTTCCAAAAACCACAATACAAATTTCTGTATCTGCGGAATAATCTTCTTACTTTGCTCTATATTGTCCCTTTTCTGGTAAATCAGATAATCAATGCTGATCCCGCCTAAAGATTTATATAAATCCTGCCAATCTTTCATCATATTTGTCACCTATTGTCTAACAAATAAAGAGGTCGGATTCCCAACCTCTTTATTTGTTTTCTTAAAATATGTTTGACGGAGAATCCTCCATCTTTTACACTTCTGTTACTATTACTGTAACAGTGACAGCACACCCTGTGTCGACTGATTTGCCTGTGCAAGCATAGACTGGCCGGCCTGTGCAAGAATATTGTTCTTGCTGTACTCAACCATCTCAGAAGCCATATCTGTGTCACGGATACGGGATTCTGCTGCCTGGGTATTCTCAGCTACGTTGTCCAGGTTGGCAATCGTATGCTCTAATCTGTTCTGTAATGCACCAAGAGCAGATCTCTGAGAAGATACTTTGTTGATTGCGTTCTGTACAGCTGTAATCGTAGCGTTGGCAATTGCATAAGTATTAACGCTGGGCTTAACCATAGTAAAGGAAGCGCCAATTGCATTTACAGTCGTTCCATTTGCTGTAGTATTGGTCATCTGCACCAAACCGCCAGACAAGAGGCTGGATGTGTCAAAGATAGCAGTAGACATTAGTTCAATGGCTGATGTCATCTCTATCTCTTTTGCCGACGCCGCCGTTGCACACTGTACCTTAACATCAGTACCATTTGCACTCATTACAGCATAGAATACGCTTGCGCCGCTGATCATCTGTGCATACTGATCTTCGCTTGCCGCATTCACGATTGCATTGGAGAAGGTCTCCTTTGCCAATGCCTGGTTTGCAGAAAATGTCTTGCTGTTATCATACTGATACGTATTACCTTTGTAGGTGATTGTCTCAAACTTCTTACCAGTCTGTGTCTCGCCACCCTCAAAGCCCTTGATGCTTCTCAAGCCTAAGGTTGCAGCGTTCATGTTATCAATGCTGATCTGGATCTTCTGATTCGCATTAGCGCCAACATGAAGGTTCTTGCCCTGGAAAGAACCATCCAACAGGTTCTGCTTGTTGAACTGGGTTGTGGTGGAGATTCTGTCAAGCTCCTGGGTCAGGGCATCCAGCTCCTCGTTGATAGCGTCACGGTCAATGTTCTCATTGGTATCGTTCGCACCCTGTACTGCCAGCTCGTTCATTCTCTGCAGAATGCTGTGAGCCTCATTCAGAGCACCTTCAGCCGTCTGAATCAAGGAAACGCCGTCCTGTGCGTTTGTTGATGCACGGGTCAGACCGCGAACCTGGCTTCTCATCTTCTCAGAAATCTTCAGACCAGCAGCATCATCGCCTGCACGGTTGATTCTGTAACCAGAAGAAAGCTTTTCAGAAGACTTTGCCTGGGAGCTTGTGGTAACACCAAGCTGACGATTAGAGTTCATTGCTGTAAGATTGTGCTGTACTACCATTGCCATAATTAATTCCTCCTTGAATTTACTGCAGCTTCCATGCTGCATGTTCTGGTTTTATGCTGACGGGGACGCTCCCCGGTCAGTTCTAGTTCTACCTCCCCCGACGCCTAGGATAATCAGGTTTGGCGGGATACAACTTGATTCTAAATGTTGTATCTCTTATTTACACTTATTATATCGGCCGAAACTTTTATTACTTTATACCCAATTCAAAACTTTTTGTAATGAATTTTTCAAATTACCCTTTTTCTCAATCAAATACTGAGAATCTCAAAGAAACAGGGCGCCGCTTTCCACGAAAGTTTTTAAATTATCATAGACAAAATCCGGGCTGACAGGACTTTCCAAACACAAGGAGCCATATCCGCTTTCCAGCAGCACAGTCTTTACTCCTGCCTTCTGTCCGCACAGAATATCCGATGCGCGGTCCCCTACCATATAAGAAGATTCTTTTTTTATTTCAAAGTCCTTCATCGCACATAGGATCATCCCTGTATCGGGCTTCCGGCAGTTGCAGCTTACGCGATATTTCCCAATACCGTTGGGATGATGGGGACAATAATATACGGCATCCAGTCCCGTTTCCCGAATCAGATATTCATTCATTTCCTGTAGCTTCTGCTCGGACAATATGCCCCGCGCTACGGCCGACTGGTTCGTGATACAGATCGCCAGGAAACCCTTCTGATGCAGCAGCTCGATACAATCCCTTGTTTCCGGAAAAATATCCAGTTCTTCTTTCTCTGTGATATAGCCTTTCTCCCGGCAGAGCACCCCGTCTCTGTCCAGAAAAATGGCCGGACGCGTCCCTGTCCGCTTTCCGCTCTTTTCCATAGGCTTTTCTAAAGGCAATTTCCATCCCGCTCCCAGATCATATCCACAATCTGCTGTAAGATCAAATTATGTATCGACTCTACAATTCCATAGCAATCGATTGGTACATGAATATTTAACATCCCTGCGCTGCTGATACGGTTTTCCTTTTGAAACCCTGAAAAAGTCAGGATTTTCAAATTCTTTTCCTTTGCTACCTGGATCGCATTTACAATATTCTGCGAATTTCCGGAACTGCTGATCGCCACAAGTAAATCTCCCTCATTTGCCAGGAATTCCAACGGACGGGAAAAAACATATTCATATCCATAATCATTGCCCATGCAGGTTGTCACGGAAGTATCATATAGACTGTATGTTTTCATTCCTCCATTTTTCATGAAGTCCGCCGTCATATGGCTTGCGATTGCAGCGCTCCCACCGTTTCCCACAAAAAAGACCTGTTTCCCATTTTTCTTGATGTCAGAAAATAACTCCACCAGCTTTGACATTGCTTCTTCATAATCCTGGCATGCAGTTCCATTCTCATCATACGTCTGCGTAGTCTCCAGACATTCCACCAGCTTGTCCAGATATTCCTGGTACCTTCCGTTTTCCATATTAATTAAACTCCCTTTCCCAAATATTTAAACCAATCTTTTGTTGCCGTATCGATGGTATCTGGCGTCCACACCGGAGCCTCACGCCAATAATCGATATTGGCAAGGATCTTTGAAACACCTTCCTCTAATGAAATCTTTGCTTTCCATCCCAATGCTTTCTCAATCTTTTCCGTATCTGCAAAGGTACAGTCGGGCTCCCCAGGACGCTTAGGAATATGTACAATCTCGCCGCCCAGCAACTCACATAGACGGTTCACCGAATATGTTCCACCGCTTCCAACGTTAAACGTTTCGTTCACAATATCCGACATTGCCGCTGTGTAAAATGCGTCTGCAACATCTGTCACGTAGGTAAAATCCCGTGTCTGTTCTCCCGTGCCAACAACAGTAAATGGTTTTTTGGCTAATTTTTGGGCCAGGAATACGCCAAATACAGCTCCATACGTCCCTGATGTTCGGGAGCGGGTTCCATATACATTAAAGAGACGCAGTGTAATCACCGGCAGGCCATATACCTGTCCCCAATGAAGCACCGTCTCCTCGCCCAGCCGTTTTGTCAATGCGTAAGGATACTGAGGCCTGATCTCTGCTGTCTCCTTCGTTGGAAATTCATCCGGAATCCCATAGCAGGAGGAGGATGCCGCATAGACCAGCTTTTTGATCCCCGCCTCCTTTGCACATTCTACCACATTATAAGTACCTAATACATTGGAAGAATAGTACTCCCAGGGCTTTTGAATGGACGGCACAATATCCGCCAGGGCCGCCATATGAAATACATAATCTACACCTTCAAAAATCGGCGCGATCTCTTCCCTGTTTCTGATATCCTTCTGATAAATGGTCAATTGCTGGCTTCCCTTCTGATGATCCAGATTCTGCGGACGACCGGTAGTAAAATTATCAATTACGCGTACCGTATGTCCCTCTGCAAGCAGCCGGTCAACGATATGAGAGCCAATAAAACCGCATCCTCCTGTAACTACTGATACCATATATTTTTCCTCCTTACTTACTGTCCTCTTTTTCAAACATTCAATAATGTGCTGGCGTATTTCAGAACATTTACTTTATCAATAGATTCTTTGTTTCCTACAATATTCGCAGCCAGTGCTCCGGCGATATTTCCCATAAAGGTTCCTACTTCGATGGGAGCCCCTGCTGCCACCGTAAGACTTGCCAATGCAAAAAATGCATCTCCCGCACCAATCGTATCCTTTACCTTCAAGGTAAATGCCGGACAGGATTTCAATACTCCATTTTCCACAGAGGTTGCCCCCTTCGATCCCTGGGTCAGCCAGCCATGACTGCCAAAATGCTCCGACAGCCGGATCAATGATTCTAATTCGCCATCCCCTTGATCATAATCGGAAAATGCAAGTCCCAGTTCTTTCTCATCCAGGGTAAATACGTCTGCACGTCTATATTTCGTAATTAAATTCTTTCCATAATTGGACGAATTTGTCTGACAGTTCAGTGCCAGAAATTTCGCATGCTCCTGAACAATCTCCATAACCTCCCGGTCGATGAGGCCATGCCCAAAATCGCACAGGATCACAACATCAAATTGTTCAATTTTCTGTCTTAATTTCTCTTTGAACGTATCTAAAGCTTCTGCATCGATGCGCATCGGGGTGGGCAGGTTATTGATGGCAAATATCTTATCCACTTCCTCGCGTTTTTCATTAAACGTTACATAACGGCTCTTTACGATTGTCTCAAACGCATTGCTATAGGTCATATTTACATACATTTTATCGCTAAGCTCATCCAGCATCCTGCTGTGCATCGTCTCTTCCCTGCCCACAACGCTCATCAAGGTCACATGGTTGCTAAAGGATACCAGATGGCGGGCAATTGCCATAGAACCGCCCAGATATTGCTCTTTATACTTGTAGCGGGCGGAATACCCCATATCCTTCGACATCAGGCCCTGTACATTGCAATAAATATATTCATCGATAATTGCATCCCCGACCACCAGCACCTTTAACTCCTGCATCTTTTCGGCAAAAGCCCTGATTTCTTTTATGGAATATTGTCGGCCAAGAGTTTCTGTGAATTCCTTTACGTCTGGCGGAAGCGCTGGAAGCGCATGGTTAATCAGCTTTGTAGAACTAAAGACCTGTCCTCCTGTATAGGCGATATCTCCGCCATGGCGTCTTACCAATTCTACTTCCTCACTGATCTTTCCTGTGATATCGTCTTCTGCCTGCCGGTATTCCTCACCCTTCACATACAAATCAGGCTCTACCGTTTCTATGATATCATCTACGGTATATCCTTCCGATAATATCACGTAATCAATGCACGCTATCGCAGATAGGAATTTCAGCCTCATCTCATCATTGAAGTAGGGGCGGCCTGGACCCTTGCGAACGTATTTTGCCGCAGTGATCGACACAACAAGGACATCGCCCAGCTTCTTCGCTTCTTCAAAGTGGATGATATGGCCTGGGTGCACCAAGTCAAACACTCCATGACAGAGAACAATCTTTTTATTTTGTTCTTTTATTTGGCTCCTGATCTTTTTAAATTCTGATTTTTCTACTATTTGGCCCATCATTCTCTCCTAAAACTATGATCTCCTTCGACTTGAATTTTCGGTAATCACAGCAATAAACACTTATATGAAATTAATATGATTGGGTTTTACCCCTTCCGCCTTTGGTATTTCGTGATCCTGGTAAATCTTCCACAGTACCTCATTTGTCTTATGCTGCAGGCACAGGGTTCCACAGTCTTTATTGGGATCAAAACCATCTTCTGTCAGAGAACGCATCACTTCCCAATAGCGATTGCTTTCCCACAGTTCCTTAAATCGGGTTTCCTTGATATTCCCAATATGGTATTTTTTGTATTTTTCATTGAAAAACATTCCGCAGGGCGCTACCAGTCCGGTTCCTGACATCTGTATAATAAACGGTGCCCCAAAGCATTTGCAGTAAGACTTTTTCCCATGGCTTAAGATTTTAGACCATTTTGCGGACACCTGATAGTTTTCCGTAGAATAGGATTCTGCTTCTTTCAGCGTTGCCACCATGCTGTCGTACTTGCTGTAGTCCACTCCCAGGGTTCCATCCTCGTCATCGCTGCAATGCTTGATCACCAGATAATCTACTTCAAGCTCTTTTCCCAGCTTTGTCAATGGAATAATCTGGTCTTCAAATTCCGGCATAAGCACCATCTGAAGTCCGATGGTAACTGCCAGCTTTTTTTCTTTTCTTATCCGTACGGCCTCCCGGATTGTCTGTACCACCTTATGGTAGCATTTCACAGGACATCCATGGATGTAGGCATACCGGTCTGCTTCACCGGCAGAAATATTGAACCTTAAATAGGTCAGACAGGGCAATATCTCCTCCAGTTCTTCATCCTTCAGCAAATACCCATTTGTCCCCAGCGCCATATCCAGGCCTTTCTCATAGCCATGAACGATGGCATCCTTCAAATGTGGATTACAGGTGCTTTCTCCATCGCTTACAAAACTGACACCTTTTACTCCGATCTCGGCAGCGTCATCCAGAAATTGAAAAATTGTCTCCTTATCCAGATTATCCGACTGATTGATGCACTGCATTTTTCCATAACAATATACACAGCGGTAGCTGCATTTTGTGGTCAACGCGCAGTCAATGGTAATTGGCGCGACGCGCCCTTCGCCATAATTCCATTCCTTGATCCTGTCCGAATGCCATAACACCTTACTGCCGTCTAAAATATACTTTTGTTCTTCCATGTGAAATCTCCCTTACTATTTGCATTCCTGCATTATTTTTTGATAAATACTTTCTGCATTGAGCTTATTTGCTGTCAATACCTGTTGCGGCGTTCCATACCCTTTTGCAAAGCAATCTTCGAATCCTACTCTTAGCAATTTATTTCCACATCCATGGGCTGTCAGCAATTCTGATAGCAGGCCGCCTAATCCGCCTAAGATACTATGTTCCTCCACAGAGCACAATAGAGAATATCGTTGTGCCACTTTCAGAACACACTCCTCATCTAGGGGCTTTAAGGTATGGACACTGATCACAGCCGCCTCAATTCCTTCTCTATGCAGATATTCTGCGGCCTCTATTGCCTGGTACAGGATTTCTCCTGTTGCGAATATGGCAATGTCCTCTCCCTCCCGCATGATGCTTATTTTTCCGGGGATAACCTCCTGCCCTTCCCCATATAATTCTGACGGAAGATTGTTCCCAAGTCTGATATATACAGGCCCATTTATTTCATATGCATAATGCACCAGGCGTTTTGTCTCCTTCGGAGTTGCCGGTGACAGGAGCGTCAGATTCGGGAGGCATCTGAGAACGGCGATATCCTCTGTGGAATGGTGGGTAGGCCCGAGATAGCCATAGGTTACCCCGGCTCCGATCCCCACGATCTTGACATTCAAATTCTGCAGGCATACATCCAGGCGGATAAACTCATAGGATCGATATGCCAAAAAAGCTCCAATCGTATAAGCAAAAGGAATTTTTCCGCAGCTTGCCATTCCTGCCGCCGCTGTCACCATATGCCCTTCTGAGATTCCAAAATTGAAATACTGCTCCGGCATATCCCTGCGAAAATCATCATATACGATCATCCCATTATCCGATACCAGAGAAAGCACATTTTTATCTTCCTTAGCTATCGCATAAAGTTCCTTCAAATATGTATTTCTCATGCCTCAAGCTCCTTCTCTGTGATGCCCAGCTCCTTCTTTACGATTTCCATTTCTTCTTCATTCGGCATACGATAATGCCAGATCGGTACCTGCTCCATAAAGGAAACCCCTTTTCCTTTTATCGTA
Organism: uncultured Lachnospiraceae bacterium; assembly: GCA_949740725.1. Lineage (GTDB taxonomy): Bacteria > Bacillota > Clostridia > Lachnospirales > Lachnospiraceae > Caccovicinus. The sequence continues at coordinate 11,823 of CATJIO010000068.1, forward strand.
TCTGCAATGATCAGCCTGGGATGTTCTTCCTTTTTATCTCTGTCTTCCTGTAGCACCCTGATCAATTGTTCTATGTCGTGGCCGTCCACTTCATTGACGTCCCATCCAAAGCCTTCCCATTTTTCCTCCAAAGAGTCCAGCCTTAAAATATCCTCCGTTTCTCCCATTGCCTGGAGCTTATTCCGGTCCAGAATCACCGTCAGATTATCCAACTTATGGTGTGCAGCCGAAAGAGCCGCTTCCCATACAGAGCCCTCCTGACATTCTCCGTCCCCCAAAAGCACATATACCCGTCTTTTCTTTTGATCTAGCTTATTGGCAAGGGCAACTCCCACCGCGAAGGACAAGCCATGTCCAAGAGAACCTGTCGTAGCTTCCACGCCAGGGATATCGCCATATTTGGGTTCCCCGCCCAGGACAGAGCCGGGCTGGCAGAATGTGTAAAGTTCTTCCTGTGTAATATAACCGATCTTTTTCAAAACACTGTACAGAACAAGGCTGCCATGCCCTTTGCTGACAATCAGCTTATCTCTGTTACTCCAATTGGGATCATTCTTATCATATCTCAAAATATCTCCAAAATATAATGCCGTCATGATCTCCACTGCCGAAAATGCAGATGCCAGATGCCCTGATTTCCCATGATATGCGGCTGTCATAATATCTTTTCTTATCTCTTTCGCAATATCTTCCAGCATTGCTCTCCTCCTGCAATCTCAGATAAAATTCACATGATCTCCCGGATTCTTCAGTTCTGTTAAATATTTATTCATTTCGTCCAGTCTGCATAATTCCCGGCAATTCGTTTCCAGATCCATCTTAGAAAAATATTCTATTAATTTTTTTCTTCTGTTCCCTTCCCAGATCTCCTGGAAGCTTTCCTGGTAAAGATTTCCATAGCTCAGCTCCTCTTTTCCCATAAATACGATACAGGGCCACAAATTCCCTTTCGCGTCAATGTAAACCATAAAGGGCAATGCCAGACATTGATCGTACTCCCGGCGGCAAACCAGCTTCTGCATAGAATGAGCACGGAAATAGATCTTGTAATCCTCCGTTGCAATCTCCTTTAGCTCTTTCTCCACTCCCAGCATTTCCTGATAGTCTACCTGTAAGATGTTTCCACTCTGAGGATGCTGTGAAAATGGCTTCACCGTAAAATAATCGACGCCGATCCTTTTTAGCTCCTTTGCCATTTTCACGACTTCCTCTTTGTTATCCGGAAGCAGCAGCAACTGCACCCCGATGGTGGTGGAGGCTCCCTGGTCCTTCTTAACCCTGACCGCTTCTTCCATATTGCGGAGCACGATGGACAAGTCTCCCTTTCTGCACTGATGGATCTTCTCATAGATACTATCTGTAATTGCTGCTGTGCTGAAGCGGATCCAGGTAAGAGACGCCAGACATTCCCTTGATATCTCTGGTGTCAGCAGTACACCATTGGTAGACATTGCCACGTCTATGTCATTTTTTTTCGTGGTATTAATAATGTCTACTGCATTTTTATTTAACAGTGGTTCTCCTTCTCCTGCATATATGATACTTTTCACCCCTTTTTGGGCAAATTCCGCGATATTTTTCTTCAATACACCTGCATCCAGCATGGTAGGCTGATATCCAGTATAATCTACTGCGCAGAAGATACACCGATGATTGCAGGCATTCGTTAATCCTATCTCCAGTTCGATGGGATAGATATTCTCGCCTCTTTTCCAGGCAGCTACCCGCTCCGGATGAAAGATCAATTTATGGGAATCCATTCTTATTTTATCACTCATGATTATTTGCCTCCAATCGTACCGCCACTTCATTGATTACCCGTTCCATCAATACATCATAGGTCATTTTTTCCAGAGATACCTTTCTTCCGCGCTTTATCATTTCCTGCCGGGCTTCCTCATGTTCCAGGTAATAGTGGATCTTCTGTATCAGATCCTCCCGGTTATAAAACATTACGACATCCCGGTCTGCCTCTATGATCTTTCGTATGTCTGTCACATCTGATTCTGGTGGGATGTAGTTGCTCATATAAAAACCACCGCTCAACATGGTTTCCCACGCCCGTGCAGCCGCAGTCGTCATAATATTATTTCCAATTACAATTTTGGACGCCTGATAAATTTTTGACAAAATTTCACCGTTCTGTGCCGGCCCCATGGCGTACTTAGCATATTTCGGGATCTCTTTCCATCCATTTCCCCAAAGCTTTATATTTGTAAATCCTGCGTCAATAATCCAATCTACCAATGCCTGACGATATACCCGCTGGTTAAACCACATGCACATATCATTCGCCAGGAATTCCACCAGCTTCCCTGACGGTGTAAACTGGTAGCATTGGCTGATTGCTCCATATACAAATTCCGCAAACGTTCCTTCCTCGTAAAATGGAACTCCCGCTTCATACACATAGCTCTGGTATCCTTTATAAACAGAGCTTATCAGTTCCCTCATCTCCTCCGCCTGTGGAAACTGGGCAATTACTTCCTCTATATGTCCATCCACATCACTCGCATGGCATACAAAACATATATCGCATGTATATTCCTTCTTTTCTTCTTCACTTAAGGCGTACGGCTTGTAAATATATTGATTGGCCGGGATTGGCGCGTCTATCAATGCTTTTTGGGGATATCCGATCTCCTGAAATGTCTTCCATGTGATAAAGTGGTTCATCACAAAATCCCGGTCTCCCAATTTTTCCACATTTTCTTTATCCATAATATGATCCAGGGGATCCTGCACCCAGGTAATGAACACGGCCTGCGCCGGAACCAACGACAATTCATGCCGGAAATGATCCAGAACAAAAACAATATCTGGTTGAAAATCCGCGATATTATGTACCCGATCCTTTCCCGTATCTCTGTGAATATCATCCTCCTCCAGCTCGATCCTTGTATCACAACCCAATCTTCCCGCCGCCTGCATGCAATCTCTTGTATGATATTGTAATGCAGTTGTAAAACGGGAAGTTATAAATAAGATTCTTGGGACTTTTCTTTTGATCCGTTGATTAATCTCTTTCTCCCTTCCCTGATAATACTCCCCAATCTTTTCCCAATTACTTTTCATCTTTCTGGCTATCTCGTTCCTGCTTTTACGTAAAATTTCCTTATAGCCTGTCTCAACCTGGCCATCGGCAGCAAACAGCCTTTGTGGAAAAAGCACCATATCCTCCTGCAGGTATTCTGATAAGCTCTCCCGCCCAATTAAAATCACAATTCTCTTTTTCTCTAACAGGTCGGCTATCTGATATAGCTGCATAAATAATGCGCCGCAGCCTTTGTCAAACACCAGATACATTGGTAATTCCATACCTAAAAAGGAATGGCTGATCCTGGAATTTTCCTCACACTTCCAAATCTCCTCCAGCCACAATTCATTTACAAGCATTGCAACATCGTCTTCTTCCGAAGAATATTCTCTCCGCTCTCTCATACTCATCGCGAATTGCTTTTCCTTGGGATCCACACATATCACGGTCTCGTCATCCTGCCAGATGGGGAAAACCGATAGCGCTTCCCCCTCATAACTGTTGCGATAATTTGGATAGTTTTTCAATAATTCCATATTACTTTTATATACAGCATCCAGAGCCTCTTTATTGGGCGCATAATATGCTTCCAAAATCAATTCATACACTTCTTCGTCTCTGGTAGATTCATACAGCATTATAAAATCCATAAGAGCTTCTTTGCTGTATCCATTACGAAACTTCATTTTTGCCTGTTCCAAAAGAAGCATCTCTCTATGCTCTACAAATGTCGCCATCATTTTTTCAACCAAAGCCAATGCCTGTTCTGTATACCCTGCTTCTTCCATGTCCAGAGCTTTATCCAGATATTGCAGCAGCAATGCATCCATTTTATTATCTCCTTCTTGGGAGTCATGATGAAACTAATAACGCCAGAATGGCGAAACGCTAAAATTGGGCATAAATAAAGGGAATAGAAGCCACATCTATTCCCTACTTGTCCCTTATAGTGCCTCCATGCAATTTCATGACATCCTATCATTTTAAATTATATCGGCAATTTTGTGTTAAACATTAATCTATATATAATCTATTGTAAAATTTTACTAACTTCCCCATACTCATCCTCCTCCCACTACCCCAAATACTCCCTCATCTCCTTCTGAAACGAAGAATGCCTCGGGAACTTCCGCTTATACTCCGCCCGGATCCGCATCTTCTCCGCATCGTCGCCCCAGGATCCCCGGATATCCCCCAGAGCCACCAGCAACGCCGCCGATTCCCCATAATAATTTCGGAACTGTCCGCCCACAATCGCATCCGCCCTGGCATGGATCATCTTAGACGCCCAGGAATAATATTTTTCTTTTTCTTCCTGTTCCATCGGAAAATACTTCTTCCAGCGCTGGAAATAACTCCAGAACAGGCTCACGCCCTGCTTCTCCGCTTCCCGCTCCAGTTCTTCCTCCAACAGAGTAGAAAATTCCTCTTCTCCATTTCCAAAATCAATCCTATGCAAAAAATAATTGATTGCCGTTGTGGGGCGGCTGCCGTCGTACAGATACGTCAGAAACAGCGCCAGTCCTTTTCGTGTAAATTTCCCGGTCCATCCCAGAGATCCCTTGGGATTAACAACTTTCTTTTTTACATTTTCAAACTCCCCGAAAAAGAAGCAAAGTTTATTGTAAGTATCATCGTTAATTATATTTTCCTGGAGCTCCCGGCTTCCACCAAACGCAATGTTTTTTCCCGCAGGTCCTCCAGGAAGCAGTTCCCTGGCCCGAACGCCATAGCCCTCCGCCAACTGCTCGTTCCCATAAAGGCGCAGCAGATTTCTCACATTGGAATCCGAGCGGAAAGCCTCCAGCAAGCAGGTATATTCCTGCTGTTCATGTCCCTGGCGGGAAGCTGCAAAGGCCGCAGCCAGCGCAATCCTGGCCCGGATATTCAATTTTACATTCATATGTTCCAGAGCCTCGATGCCAAACCGCTCCATTTCGGTATAGCTTGCGCATTTCCTATACTTTTGCAATACGGACAAGGCCAGCGTGGGATGGGTGTCATAATTTCTGGCGGCAATTTCCGCGAGCCCTTCCGTTCCTTGATAGTAATCCACCGCCTCCTCCAGCAAACGCGCCTCCGTATCGCCACTTCGTACTTCCAAAAGCCGGATCCAGTCCTCCCAGAAGCTCTCAAGATCCGGAAGCTGCTCCCGGCCTGCCTGGAAACAGTCCTGAATCCTGATCCCTTGAAAGGCACTGCATCCAAAGTAGGCGTAAAGCTTTTTCGCCCGCTCCCCCGGCTTTGCGGCCCAATAAGCGGCATACAGGGCCTTAAGTGCCAGCTTTTCAAGGTCCGCATGGAGCAGCCCTTCCGAAACCATTTCCTCCAGCCCAAGAGAATGGCAATCTTCCTCCAAATCCGCCAGGATTTCCATGCCCCAAAGCTCTCCGAAAATCTCCGACGCCTCCGGATAATGCCCGTATTGAACGCAATCCCCGGCGAAATCTATCATTGCCGCTAATTTTTCTCCGATTCCGTTGGGATCGTCATATTCCCAGATCCAGTCGCTGTCCCAGTATCCGGACGAATAATCCTCATAGCCAGACGCTTCCAGCGCCAGCTCTCCTTCCTCAATTTCCTGCAGCCATTCGCGGAACTGCCCCATTTTTTCATCCAGAAGCTCCTGGGGGATCCGGATGCTCTGCCCCCTCCCATCCGGCCCGTCACCGGCGGCCTGCACCTCTGACAGGATTTTCTCCAAAAACCATTTCTGTTCTTCGTTGCTTCTCTCGATGTATCGAACCAGAACCTCCCGCTGCTGCTCCAGCGACAGGGATTGTATGATTTGCAATAACTCTGGCTTTTTCATTTGTATTCTCCCATATCTATGTATATATGCCCCAGATCCTATGCCAACCCAGGCTACGCTTTCCCGATCACTTCCTCCGCAGCCTTCTCCAGCCCCTCGAACACCGGGATGACTTTTGTAAATTGCTCCGCCATCCGCGCATCATCCTTGGCGCCAATCGCCTCGCTAAGCGCCGCGATTCTGGCATTAAAAGCTTCTTTATCAATGCGGCTTTTATCCTCGTTCAGCAGCTCCATGGTGCCGTTGACCACCTGGATCTCCCAGTTAAGAGCCTGCACGATATCGTTAAGGAACGCATCTGTATCCTCCTTTCGTTCCTCTGTTAATTCTTTCACAATCAGCTTCATGTTTTTGATCAGGCGGACGTTGAATCCAACCAACGCCTCCAAGGCTTCCTTTTGTTCTGCCCGATTCTCAATCATATCCTTATCCTCCTTGATTTTACTTATGCTCCTGCCGGCTTCGCTAAGCGGGAAACCCGGACTTCACTTCGTTCCGTCCGGGTAGCGGAAAGCTACGCCTGCCGGCTTCGCTTTCCTTCATTATACATAATTTTTGGTGGCTTCACAACTGTTAGATTTTTCTTCTATAAAATCAAATTACGATTAAATTTTTTCAGAAAAATTATTCTTGCATCATGTCCTCAACTGTGCTACAATACCATTATCTTAATGTTCTACCAGGTCGTTGACATTTCGTCACATTTCCTGCAGATATTTTTATTTTTCATTGAAAGGAGTTTTGCCAATGGCAGAAAAAATCACACGTAACGACCTCCATAAGATTTTGGAGGAAATCAAGAACTCCGAAGCGCTCCCGGATAATCTATCCACGGAAGCACAGCTTTGGGACGAAGCTTTGAAAAAAGAGGTCTTCGTAATGCCGGAACAGGTTTTCCCATTGATCCAGGAGCTATATGGGAAGCATTATGATAAGGGAACACCGATCGAACCTCTGGCTACAGAATTTTCCGTAGAGCGTGCGGACACAAGAAAAATATCTTCCATACGGGCGGACATCACGCTTCTGATTGCCAAAAAGGATATTTATCATTTTGAATGTCAACTGGAGCATGACGGAACCATGGTTCTTCGCATGTTTGAATACGACGTTCATGTGGCATTAAGCTACCCTGCCACAATCCCAGGCGATGAGTCCAGGGATTCCCAGTATTCTCTCAACTTTCCCCATTCGGCTGTCCTGTACTTGCAGGATAACCAGAATACCCCCGACTTCTTACAATGTAAGATCCATTTTCAGGACGGTGGAGAATACCTCTACCGGATCCCGACTTTAAAAATTCAATCCTATTCTCTGACCGACATCGAGGATAAGCACCTCACTCTCCTGACCCCTTTCCTCCCCCTTCGATTCCGAAAAAAAATGGTCAAAGACAAAGATACTGGAAAAATATCTTTTCATTTATCAAAAGAAGAATTGACATCCTTTTACCAGGAACTTATACTAATCTTAGATAGAGAAACAGCGGCTGGACGGCTCACAGAGCATAAACGCAGCACCATCCTGTCGCTTCTTCGCAAATCAATGTACCGTGTCTTCTATCAAGACGAAGAATTGATAAAGGAGGTTGTCAAAATGACAGAGCCTATTTTGGAATTGGAGATCGAAAAATATATACACGCTTCCATTGAAGCCGAAGAACGGTATCAGCAGGCATACCAGCGGTTCGAAAATGCAAATCTGGCACTCGAGCAGACTAGCCTGGAACTTGAGCAGACCAACCAGGAACTTGAGCAGACCAACCAGGAACTTGAGCAGACCAACCAGGAACTTGAGCAGGCTAGCCTGGAGCTTGAGCAGGCTAGCCTGGAACTCTCCCGGTACAAGGAAGAAAGCACGCAAAAGGATGCCTTGATTCTTTCTCTGCAAAAGCAACTGGAGGAACTGAAAAAAAAGCCTTCCTCCTAGAGCGTAAACGATTTTTGAGACACATTCTGACAGACCCATCACAAAATCGGATGATCCAAAAACCGCAGCCTGTCATTCTCTCAACAACAAGCTGCGGTTCTTCTTTACTTCTTCTTATCCATAAACTGTGGATCGATAATATTTAATTTTGCCATATTGGTTCGGTAAGTGGATGCTACCTGCTTCGTGTTCCTGGCTGTCTTCACTTTCCTGCGGGCATTGGAAAACTGTGCCTCCGCCAGATTACGGTTCTCCTGTTCCTGTCTCTGGATCTTCACCGTTCTGTCGGTAATCTCACTGATCAACTGCTTCATAGCGGCAATTTCCACCGCATAGCTTTCTTTTTTCACCGCAAGCAGATCCTTGACATGATCATAAATCTTCTCAAAACCACTGTCCAGAAGCCCAATGCGCTCAATCAGTTCCGACTTTTTTTCAATAGTAGCCTCAAAGGCGTCCGTATCCAGTTCCTCCGCCTTCAGCACAGCGTTCTGCTTCTCGTTTTCCGCCAAAATCTCATCCAGCACTTTATTCTTCTGTTCCAGGCTATGCATCAAAATATTGATATAATTTTCTTCCATATTCTCTTTCTATCCCAATGACCTTGTCTTAATTCCCGTCTTAATTTGCCTGCGCTACACGATTCTGCTGCATAACTTCCTTCCAGGTGTCACGCATCGTGCGCAGATGTCCCAGAACCTCATTTAAAATCTCCGGATCCTTCTTCATATTGGCTTCAAGCAGGCGCTCCAGAAGATACTTATACACATTATCAAAATCCTCCGCCACCGGATATTTGTGATCCAACGTCGCCCGAAATTCCGTGATAATATTTTCCACTTTGCAAATATTATTGTGGGCTTTCTCAATATCCTTTTCCTCAATGCCGGTAATGGCAATGTTGCAGAACTTAATAGCCCCCTCATAGAGCATCAATGTCAGCTCTGCAGGAGATGCCGTCAAGATTTTGTTCTGCGCATAGGCATTATACCCTTTATTTGCTACCATGTTATTATCCTCCTACTTTGTCCTGCTTTTTGGACATCGAGGTACCCCCACAGGGGGGAATCCTCCTATCAACCTCCAAAGAGGGACGACAACGAATTGGTCTGGGACTGCAGACTCGCTAACGCCTTCTCCATAGCGGCGAACTTCTTGTAATAAGAATCCTCGATCTCTTCCAGCTTCTTCTCCCACTTCTTGATGGTCTCCGTATACTCATCATACTCAATCTTCATCTGCTTGTCATTGTAAACGGTAAACACACTGCTAAGGGTGGTAGAACCCATCTTCTCATGAAGATCATCGTAAAGCCCCTTGGTCAGTTGCGTGAAAAAGCTTGCAAAGGTGTCCGGATCCTGCTCGATGGCCTTGCGCAGCTTATCCGAATTGCCGGAGGAAACGCTGTCATCCTGATCCCCATCGATATGGAAGGCATTAGACTCATTTTCCGTTCTGGAAAAATATCCGGCTGTACTGATACCGAAGGAAGACAGGCTGTACTTCTTACCATCCACCTCGAAAGTTCTACTCATGGCCATGGTCATCGTAGACATCACGGAGCTTAAGGTTCCGTCACGGCGGAGAATGGAATCCTTGATCTTGGCCTCCCACTTCTCCACTTCCTTGTCGGACATCTCGCTCTTCTCGTCATCTGTCAGCGGCTCATAGCCCTTGGCACTGGCCGCATTGTAGGACTTCTCCATCGCGTTGACAAGTTCGTTGTACTCTTTAAAAAAGTCCTTTACCATATTGTAAATACCGTCCACATCCGTGGCGGTGGTAATTGTCATTTCACCATCGGTAACGCCGGTAGCCGTAATCTCCAGCCCGTTGATGGAAAACTTGTTGGAGGAGCCTGTAAAGGTTGCACCATTCAGTATGATCTCAGCATCCTCTGCGTCACGCTTTTTCGCAAAATCCATCTTATCTAACTGATCCTGCGTCAAACCTGCGTTGTCCTTCACCTGATCTTCCGTGGCAATTCCCAGTTGCATTAAGGTATTAATAGAACCAGCGTCTGCCACAAACTCAAAATCATTCTCCGTCCCTGTATCGCTGGACTGCACAAAGAACCTCTGCTGTGTGGTGTCAAAATTAGCGGACAGCCCCTGCTCCTTCAGCGCGGCAGTCAGATCAGAAATCTTCATATCCGCTTTTACTTCAACTGTCCTGGTCTCTCCACCAACCTTAAAGGTTAATGTCCCATCTTTGACTCCAAGAGAGCCAAGGGTATCCGAACGGGTAATCTTCTCGCCATCTTCACGGGCCAACTGCGTTCCGGTAAGGTATCCTCCCTTCGCCAGATTCTTCACTTCCAGCGTCTGGGATCCGTTCATCACGCTGCTGTCCGCCGAAACGGTAGCCTTGGTGGCATCCGATACCGTGGTCTTCTTCTTATTGGTAAAGTTACCGATCCTCTGGATATTCGACAGCGTCTTGCTGTAGAAGCTATAGATCTTGTTGTTCATTTCCTTCCAGGCATCCTGCTTCCACCCCAGCTTTGTCTGTTCCTTCACATACTTATCCTTTTTCGTTCTATAGGCCGATACCAGCTCCTGCACAATGGAATCTGTATCCAGACCCGAGTTCAAACCTGTAATTCGAATTGGCATATTCTTCTCCTCCTAACGCTTCTCGTCTACTAACAGACCTGCCAGCTCCCACACCTTGGCAATCATATCCAGTGTCTGCTCCGGTGGGAACTCCTTAAGGACCTCCTTTGTGGTCCGGTCAACAATCTTGATGGTCACCCGGTTGGTGCCATCATGGATTCCGAATATTGCTTCGGAATTCTTAGATCTCTTATTGATCTCCTCCACGGCACGCTTAATCGATTCATTGCTGTTCTGCTTCTCCTGAATCTCTATGGGAGCCCCTTCCGGCCCCTTCTCCGCCCGCTTCTTCTCCGCCGCTGCCACAGTTACCTCCGGCGCCTCGCGAACCACCGGCTCGCTGCTCTTAGGAGCACTCGCTGCCGGCGCGCTTTTCTCCAGCCCACTTCCCTGATAAGCTGGCGCATTGGCATATGCTACATTTCTGACTACCGCCACTCTCATCACCTCCATGTGATATACGCAATTTCTTTTATCTGGTAGTTATATCGGCTGCCCCAAAATAAAAGTTAAGAGCAGCCGGGAAGATCAAAAAATTTTTTTCAACTGTTCCAGATGCTCCGAGGCAAGCGCCGCCTTATTCTCCTCCTGAATCTGGGCATACACTTCCTTCCGGTAAACCGGAACATCCTTCGGCGCCGATATCCCGATCTTGATCTGATCTCCGCGGATATCAAGGACCGTAATCTCCACATTATTATTGATAATCAGCGCCTCTCCTTTTTTCCTCGTCAATGCCAGCATACTATTCACCTGCTTTCCGAGCCTGCAAAAACTCATATATCTTATATTTGACAGGTAAATCATCTTCTATAATCATCTGGACCGCTTTTCTTTCATCCACATTGATAATCAGCGGCGCCTTCAGGTTCACACTGAGCTCCTCAATGTTTTCCGGAACCGTCACGGTCACCAGGATAAACGTATTCTCCTCCCTAAGATCGCCCAGCTCCTTTAACAGCTCATCCTCCACCATGGGATTGTAATCCTCCTTCACAAGAAGGGGATCCAGCACCGGAAGCGCAAACACCGGTTCATCCAGGCTCTGCATCCAGCAGATGCTGCGCCGGTCACCCTTATCTTCATCATATATCAATGTGAAACGCTTGCAATCCGGAAATCCGATAATCCCTTCCTCAAAGGTAATCACCTTATCCTCTTCAACCTCAATTTCCCCAAATATTCTGGTATCAATTGTCATGGTATCCTCCTAAATGTAATTCAGAAGCGTCTGCTGATTCGCTTTGGACGAGGCCATCAAGGACGCCTGGTAAGCCGTATAAGCAGAGGTATAATCAATAATAATATCCGAAAGCTCCCGATCCTCATTGCTGGATTTCAGCTTTTCAAAAGAAATCTGCTGGTTCTCCACACGGGATTTGGTCAGCTTCAGCCGGTCGCCCTTGCTTCCCACATCTGTCTGGGCCGCAACGATGTCATCCAGATAGCCCTGGAAATCGCCCACAGCCTCCGAGTAAAGCTTCTGCATATTGTCATCCATATAGGTGGCTTCCTTCTCGGCCGCCTCCAGCCACTGATTCAGCATCTTCTGGGATTCTTCATCCGAATACTGCTCCTGGGTCTTCATCTCCTCGATCTTCTTTACTTTCTCGTGGGCCGTGATGGATGCCTGGACAGCCTCCGTCAGCTCATCCACATCCCGGCCGATGGCGGCGTTAAACACATCAGACGCCTGGGTATTCACCACCAGTGTCTGATTGAAGGACACCGTGTAAGCGATCTCCTGGATCTCCTTGGTATAAGGAATGGGATTCTTCGCATCTGTGGTATTTACACAGTCAAAATAATGCTCCGGGCGGATCTCCCCGTCCTTAAAGCCAGTCTTATCGTAATTAACGGAAAATGCCACCTTATCTCCTTTCAGAGCTTCGGAAACATTCTTCCCAAAAATAAGTTCTCCGCTCTCGGGAATAAATAAAGTCTCATCCTCTCCCACTTCAAAATTGCCCTCTGCCCAGTCCGCATAAGACACGGTTCTGGGGCTGATCCTCACCTCAGCGCCATTGGCATCCGTATAAGACAGAGGAACATCATTCCCATTGGCATCCTTCATGGTCAGTTTCACATCTGCCGGGAAAACATCCGTATTGTTGGGATCATTGGGATCCACCAGATTGCCTCCATTTTCCCCGGTGATCCCCGCATAGGAGAGCCGCAGCCGCATATTGACAGCCTCCTTGGGCATATCATCCAGCGCCACCCCGGTACCCACAGTCGCCGCATTGGTGGGAACGTCCACCAGATCGCTGTAATACCGCTTCTCCTCAATATCCTCATATGTGAACTTTTCCGTAATATTATAGCTGGTCTCCGGTTCGTCCGTGGCAAAGGTCAACTGGGATTTGGTCTTGTAGCCGGTAAAAATCGTTCTCCCCGCATTGTCCGCATTCCCTTCCTTATAAATCTGCGTCCGCAATGCCTGCAGGTTCTGCAGAATCGCGTTCCGGTCCTCCGCCTCATAAGTATCCGTCGAGCCTTTGACGCACTGCTGATAGACCTGTGTAACGATGTCCTTCATGTTCTCAAGAGCTGTCTCCGTCAGCTCCAGCCAGGACTCCGCATCGGGAATATTCTTGGTATAATACTGGTTGATCTCGCTGAGATTGGTCCGAAGACGCAGGGCACGGATGGCAATTACCGGATCCTCCGAGGGACGGGAGATCTTCTTCTGGGTTGTCATCTGTGTATTTAATGCATCTACCGAGACCTTATTGTGGTTCATGTTGGTCATACTGTTTCGATTAATCATGCTGTTGGTAACACGCATTTTTCCACCTCCTGATTATAGCTGCTTATTGGTTCGCCGTCCCTGGCATTTTATTATACACCGGTCTCTAAAATCAACCGGTTATACATCTCTGACATAGTCTGTATCATCCTTGAAGCCAGATTGTAGGAATACTGAAACTTCATCATATTCAGCGCTTCCTCATCCTCATCCACACCGGAAACCGACATGCGCCGCGTATCGATGGTGTTGGTGATATTATTGCAGGTCTCATACATGGTCTTGGACTTCTGCGTCTCCATCGTATTGTCGGAGACAAGACACTTCAGGAAATCATCCGCCCCGCCGCCCCGAAACAGGGTAACCTCGCTCTTCAGCTTCAGCATGGACTCCACCAGGCTGTAATGATCCACATCATCGGGATTCTCATAATCCTCCTTGGAAATCGTAGCCATCAGCATCGGATCCTTGGTCAGGGCATACGCCACGTTTAATGTGGCGGCCGTCAGACTGTAATAAGTATCCTTCGTGGTATCCATGCTTCCATTTGCGTTATAATCCGAAAAATCATATTCGGTACCGTCGGTGAGATCCTTCGACACAAAAAACGCTCCCGCAGCATTGCCCTTGCCGTCCACACCAGATTTCTGGAGATTGTTAAATTCTTCACAAAAAGCCCGGATAAAGGTATTGATCTGTCCCATAAAATAGGGGATACCCATGGCGTCCACAGAGGTTCCGATCTCCACGCTCTTTCCATAGACCTTCTCCCGTTCAAAGGAATCCAGACGCTCATCCAGCGTAAAGGTGTAGGTATCCTTCTCCGCATCATAAGCGAAATCCGTATACCGGTACTCCTTATTATTGACCCTAATAACACCCTCGTTATTCATGGTCATCGTCTTAACATCCTTGATGCTGGCCCCGGTCAAGGTCAGCTTGGTAACGCCAAACTCATTGTAGGAGCCGGATACCGTGGCCCTGAAATTCTCCTTATTGTTGCCGTCCCGCATCTCAAAGAGGCCCTTCAGGCTCCCCCCGGCTATATGGGAGGTAGTGGCAAGAGGGTTCTTTGTCATCTTCCAGCGCACATCATACAATCCTTCCGTATCACACTGGTTCACCTTATAATCCCTGGCCACACACTCCAGCTCATTATATTCAAAATTACTGACAAACGTCTGCCCGTTGATCTTAACGGTAAAATTCGTTCCGCCCAGGTACATATCCGGATAATTGGAATTGGTCACCGGCGTCTCCTTGCATTCCACCGAAACCATGCCGGACAATTCGTCAATCAGAAGGGCCCGCTGATCCCGCAGCTCATTGGCATACCCGCCCTGAAGCTCGATGATGTTGATCTGCTTATTCAGGGAAGCGATCTTCTTGCCGATGGCGTTGATGGCATTGACCTGGGTGTAAATCTCCCGGTTACAGCCATCCTGGATCTTTTCAAAGCCCGCATACATACCGGAAAAATAATTCACCATGCTCTGGCATTTGCTGATAAACTGCTGCCGCTTATCCGAATCCCCGCTGTGGGTCTTCAAGGTATCCAGCGCGTCAAACATCTCATTTAAAATCGTCGAGAAGCCCTTCACCGCGTCGTCATCCAGCACGTAATCCTCAATCTGCTGGGAATAATACATCCTGTTCTCCTGGAGACTACGGTCCGCGTTGCTGGCCCAGTACTTTACATCATAGTACTCATCCCGGATCTGCTTGACGGCAACCACATTCACGCCCGTACCCACCGTACCGTAGCGCATATTCGTCCGGATCGCATCTGCCGCCTCCCGGATCGCCTCCTGCCGGCTAAAGCCCTTGGTATTCACATTCGCAATATTGTTGGCCGTAGTATTGACCGATGCCTGAAAGGCATTGAGCGCAGAAGATGCAACTGTCAATCCAAAAAATGTAGATGGCATCTAATGGCCTCCTTTCTTCCTGTCTGCCCCCGGAAAAATTCTGGGGAATCTATGCGCCAAGCTGCATAATAATGTGCTCCAGCATCTCGGAAATCACATTGATATAACGGCTGGCCGCGTTATACGCATTCTGATACTTGATCATATTGGTCAGCTCTTCATCGGAGGATACCCCGATCACCTGCTGGCGCTGGTTCTCGATGGAATCGATACTGCCGTTAAGGCTTTCCGACAAATTATTGTAGGTAGCCCCGATATCTGCCAGGCCGTCCATCATCCGCTGATAATACTCCTTAAAGGTACATCCGTCCGGGTCATCCGGGCTCAGCTTCAATTGATCTATTTTCCAAAGTTCTTCCAGCTTAATGCTCATTCCCCAGTCGGTCTGGCCATTGGGGAGAATATGGGGCAGATGCCCCTCCTCCTGCAGCAGCGTCTCATTAACCATAAGGCTGGTTATCATATACTGCTTAGAGGTATCCGTGGGGTCTTCTTCATTGTATACATAATACACGGTCCCGTCGTCCGCCGTTACCTCCGTATACCGTTCGCATCCACGGCGCACAAACAACTCATGGCCCGGCTTTACGCCGTCAGTGCCCACCGCCGCATTTTTCTCATCCCACACCAGCACGTTGTCATATTTCTTGCCGCCCGCCACGAAGGAAGCCGTGGTATTGGGACAGAGCAGATCGTTGATGGCCGTCACAACGGAATGTATCATCTGGTCAAACTGGGCCTCGATATTCATCACCACCGACTGGCCGATCCCGATATTGTACTGGATGCTGTTCAGCCCTTTCAGATCATTGTGGTTGGCAAAATGGTCGCCGCGGGCCAGGAGCATGGCTTTCAGCTTTCCGACATCCGTCTTGTTAGCCGTGCTGACTCCATTTTCAAAACGGAACACCTCGTAATATTTATTCTTCTCTTCATCGGAAAGGTGCGGCCAGTAGGGCGTCAGAAAATCGGTGATCTCATCCTGACGGAGCCCCATCTTATTGACCCGCGTCTCGTCTACAAAAAGGACGCCCTCAATCTTCACCTTCATGATACCGTTCTGGGTCTCCTTGGTCTCTATCTTGGCCAGGGTACTCAGCTCGTCGATGGCGCTGTCCCGCTGGTCGCGCAGCGTCATAGCCGTCTCCTTGCCGCCGGCTTCAATCTTCATGATCTTCAGGTTCAATTCGTTGATCTGCTTGCCCAGTTCATTGATACGCTCCACCGTATCGTTAATCTGGACATTCATGCTCTTCTGGTATTCCTTCAGACTATTGTAGATGGACTGGGCCCGGTCCACAAAAAGTGTAGATTTCAATACCAGTTGGTTCTGCCGGACCGGATCGTCCGGAAGCTTCGCCATCTCCTCAAAGGCCACCCAGAATTCCTCCAGGCAATCCTGATAGGTCTCCCCCTCCAGCTCCTGGAACAGATCCTCCACCTCCATGACGCTGGCATAGCTGGCCTGATAAAAAGCCTGGCGTCCCGCAGCATCCCGGTAATACCGGTCCAGAAAAATATCCCTGGAATGGACCACGTCGCCGATGGTTACGCCAAGTCCCACCTGCTGATAGCTGTAATAGGAAGATTTATCAATCGTATTATAATTTTTTTCCTCAAACAATACCTGCTGGCGCACATAACCCTTGGTATCCACATTGGCCAGGTTATTTGCCGTTGTATTCAGTGCGTTCTGGCTGTTCTGTAACCCGGATGCTCCCACATAAAAGCTTCCCATTCCGTTTGCCATCGCTGTCTCCTCCCAAAACTCTTATAAAATGAATCCGGACAATCACTGCTGAAAATCAAAGCCGCTGCTTCCCAAAAGCTCGCCGGTATTATAGGCATGCTTATCATAATTGGCCGTGGCCGGCGCCTGGCGCATACTCTTAAACAGCGTCAGATCAAACTCCACCATCTCCATGGCCTGCTGCAGCAGAATCTCATTCTGCTGGTTGATCTGCGCCATATCCGCCAGTGTCTCCCTAAGCCTCGTCTGGATATCCTTAAGCTTCTCCTGCTCCGCCGGCTGTTTATTTAAAAATGCTATCATATTAGTAATGGTCAAATCCTTGGGATCCTTACTAAGTACGATAGCCATATCATTGATTACTTCCTGTCTTTTGTTTTCAAGATTCCGTATGTTACTGGCGATATCTTGTTCCCTGCCGGTAATCTCCTCCAGACCTGGAATATCAGCGTCAATGATGATCTGCCTCTTCTTCCGGGACAGCACAGTCAGACGCTGATATTCTGAATTCTCTTGCTCCAGTACGGTCAGAAGGTTCTCCATTAAGCTTGCCATAAGACGATCCCTCTTTATTCGCTTTCGCTGAGTCTATTGATACTGATTGTATTTTGCAATTAGCTTGGATGCGAAATCATCTGCAGATACCTGATATTCCCCGGAAGCAATCCTGGACTTAAGCTCCCTGACCTTGTCCATACGCACATCCGGAGACTGGGCAACTGCCTGCTTGGCAACCTGGTAATCCCGTCCTGCCTGGGAGATCTGTACTTCGTCCCTTCCGCCGATCCGTGCGCTTCCCTGGGCCTTGGCAGGCTTGGTGGCCTTATACATACTTGCGATCTGATTATATGCCTCTATTCTCATACCAATACTCCTTTCCCTGGTAGCTTCTTTTCCATATTATTCTTTCTCTTTCTACACTATTTATCGGCTGATTCCCCCATAACTTTAGTTCTTTTCGAAAAAAAGAAGCTCCCGTCCCTCACCGGGGCAGAAACTCCTCCTTGTAAATACTGGAATTTTTCAAAGGGCCAGGCTTTTACTCCACATCCCGCAGAGCGTCCACGTCCTCCTCGCCGGTGCGGATTTTGACGACCTTATCCACATTGTATACAAAAATCTTGCCGTCTCCGATATGACCGGTATAGAGTGCCTTCTTGGCGGCCTCGATCACCTTTTCCACGGGAATGCTGGAAACCACCACTTCCACCTTTACCTTGGGCAGAAGCGTTGCGTCTACTTCAGCGCCGCGGTAACGCTCGCCGGCGCCCTTCTGGATCCCGCAGCCCATCACCTGGGTCACCGTCATCCCCGTAACGCCAAGCTCATTCATGGCGCGGCGCAGGGTATCGTACCGTGACAGCCTGGCAATGACGGCAACCTTGTAGATTCCCGTGTCTGCCTGCGGCATCCTTATCACCTTCACCGCAGCTTCCTTCTGCGCCTTGGAGGCAGCCGCAAAATCATCGCTTCCGAGATCCGTGTTTTCATTGACATCCATGATCATGGTGTTGGAAACATCCATCATACTAAAGCCCGCATAAGCCGAGGTCAGGCCATGCTCCGTGGCATCCAGACCGATGATTTCCTCCTCCTGGCTGACCCTTAATCCCACTACCGCTTTGATCACCAGGAAAGTAATCGTGATCGTAACTGCCGTCCAGGCCGCCACCGAAAGTACGCCGATGCACTGCAGCCCCAGAAGCTCCCATCCGCCGCCGTAAAATAAGCCCGTCAGGCTGTCGTTGCCCGGCGCCGTCGTTGTGGCAAAAAGACCCGTCGCAATGGTACCCCAGATTCCGTTCATGCAGTGTACGGCCACGGCGCCCACCGGGTCGTCCACATGAAGCTTGTAATCCAGAAGCCAGACGCCGAATACCACCAGAAGTCCCGCCACGGCGCCGATCACAATGGCGCCCAGACCGTCCGTCACATCGCAGGGAGCCGTAATCGCCACCAGTCCTGCCAGGGATGCATTTAAAGACATGGACACATCCGGCTTTCCATATTTGATCCAGGTGAAAATCATACACACCACGGTTGCAATTGCCGGCGCAATGGTGGTGGTTACAAAAATGGATCCAAGCTGCTCCACCGACGTAGCGGCCGCGCCGTTAAAGCCGTACCAGCCCAGCCACAGGATAAACACGCCCAGGGCTCCCAGCGCAAGATTGTGGCCGGGGAAGGCATTTACCTTTGTCACCCTTCCGCTCTTATCCCTGGTGAATTTTCCGATTCTGGGCCCCAGGATCCTTGCTCCGATCAGCGCCGAAATACCGCCCACCATATGTATGGCGCAGGAGCCGGCGAAATCATGAAAGCCAAGCTGTGCCAGCCAGCCGCCGCCCCAGATCCAGTGGGCCTCCACCGGGTAGATCAGTGCGGAAATCACTGCGGAGTAGATGCAATAGGACAAAAACTTTGTCCGCTCTGCCATTGCCCCGGACACGATCGTCGCTGTGGTGGCGCAGAATACCAGGTTAAACACAAAATTGGACCAGTCAAAATCACCATAGGTCGTAAAAATGTCAAAGCCCGGCTTTCCGATCAGCCCCAGCAGGTCCTCCCCCAGAAGCAGGCTGAAACCGATCAGGATAAAGGTCACGGTTCCGATGCAGAAATCCATCAGGTTTTTCATAATAATGTTTCCGGTGTTTTTTGCTCTGGTAAAGCCGGCCTCCACCATGGCAAATCCCGCCTGCATCCAGAACACCAGTGCGGCTCCTATCAGGAACCATACGCCAAATACTGCTTCATTCATAATAATAACTCCTTCCTGTTCCGCCCGCCCATGAAAATCACAGGCGGCGCGCTTTCTATGAAATAAACAAAAAGAGCGAAACCTGGGGCTTCCTGGGGAAACGCCTTTGTTTCGCTCTTTTCTATGAACGCATCATAGCACCGGGATTTTTGTTTGTCAACGTAGTTTTTTGATTTTCCGCATTTTTGGCGCTTTTGGAGAAAATGCATAAATATTCCCTTTTTTTCTGGTAAATCTGCGGACGCAAAAAGGAGTAGGCATACTACTCCTTTTCGGTGCTATCCGAAATATGATACCATTTCATCCATTTTCCTCCTCAAACATATGTTCCGTCTCCTGGATTGCCTCCCGATGCCCCGTCAGTGCTGCAAAAGGGGCAAACTGGGCCGCCCGGTCGGCCAGGGGCATCTGCGGATGCTTTTTGGATACGGGATGGGGCAGATCGATGATGTCATCGTATTTTCCACGTTCCGTTTCGTTCATGCTTTGTGTCCTCCGATCTGGCGGTTGCGCTCCATGGCTGTGGCTCCCTCCTGCAGGTTGGTACCCTTTAGGATTGCATTTTTTCCATACTTCTTCTTCACGGAAAGCATGGCCTCCTGCAGCCGGCGTTCCTTGGCGAGACGCTCCCGCTCCGCTTCCTTCTCCTTTTCCCGGGCCTCATAGTCGGTAAACAGCTCAAGCTGTTCGAAGCTCTCTCCTTCCTCTTGTGCCTCCGCCTCGTCTACCAGGCGATTGGCCCCCACCGTAATCCGGCGCACCAGAAGTCCGGGATCCACGATCCGGTCATACAATTCCAGGACTGCGTCCACAATTTTCCGGGTGGAGGACGTCTGGCATCCCAGATTTGCCGTCCCATGGGCGTGCTTGGGCACCCTGCGCCCGTAATGATCCGTGGTGATCTCCCCCTTATAGCTTTTCCGGATACCGGGATCCGACAGGTTCTCGATATCGTAGCCCACTGTCAGCACCATCTGGTCGGTCAGAAGCTTCTTATCTACCAGCTCCAGCACCATAAGATCCGTCATCTCCCGCACCACCAGCCGGCCCCCGGCAAAATCGTAGGGACACTGCAGTACCTGACCGGAGCAGATACTGCTGCTCTCCGGCTTATAAGCCTTAATCAGGTCCATGGTGACAGGCTCAAAGCCCCAGGCATGGTCGATCAGAAGCTCCGCATTCACGCCAAACATCCGGTACAGAAGATCCTCGTTATAGTAATCCCCTTCCCCGCCCAGTGAGCAGCGTGCAATGTCTCCCATGGTAAAAAGCCCGGCCCTGGAAAGCCGCTTCTGATACCCATGTCCCACCCTCCAGAAGTCCGTAAGAGGCTTATGGTCCCACAGCAGCTTCCGGTAGCGCATCTCGTCCAGTTCCCCGATGCGGACCCCGTTCTCATCCGGCGCCACATGCTTCGCCACAATGTCCATGGCAACCTTGCAAAGATACAGGTTGGTACCGATCCCCGCCGTTGCCGTAATCCCGGTGGTTTCCAGGACATCCTGGATGATCTTCCCCGCCAGCTCCCGGGCCGTCATACGATAGGTCTTCAGATAATGGGTAACGTCCAGAAACACCTCGTCGATAGAATAGACATGGATGTCCTCCGGGGCAATATATTTCAGGTATACATTGTAAACAATGGTGCTGTATTCCAGATAAAACGCCATCCGGGGCGGCGCGACCAGATAGGAAAGCTCCAGCTCCGGGTGTGCCAGAAGCTCGGGCGCATCAAAGGAGGAGCCGGTAAAGCGGCCGTCCGGCGCATCCATACGCCGTCTCCGGTTTACCTCCTTCACCTTCTGCACCACCTCAAACAGCCTGGCCCGTCCGGAAATGCCATACGCCTTCAGGGATGGGGAAACTGCAAGACATATGGTCTTTTCCGTCCTCCTGGCATCCGCCACCACCAGGTTGGTGGTAAGGGGATCCAGTTGCCGGTCCACACATTCTACGGAAGCGTAAAAGGATTTTAAATCGATGGCAATATACTGGTTCTGATTCTCTGGCATGGAAAGCCTCCCTTACTCCTGTCCCATCGCCTCTGCCACAGCATCCTCGCAGCTCCTCATCGCCTGGATGGTTTTTTCAAAAAGCACATCCAGCTCCCATCCCAACCGCTGGGCTCCCTGGGAAATCACTTCCCTGGAGCAGCCTGCCGCAAACCGCTTGTCCTTGAACTTCTTTTTCAGGCTCTTGACCTCCAGATCCTTGGTACTCTTAGACGGGCGCATCAAAGCGCAGGACCAGATCAGCCCGGTCAGCTCGTCCGCTGCAAAAAGCACCTTCTCCATCTCATGGATGGGTTCTTCCTCGCTGCAAAGCCCGTACCCATGGGAGCAGACCGCATAAATCATGTCCTCGCTTACCCCGGCCTCACGCAGAAGCTCCGGCGCCTTCCTGCAGTGCTCCTCGGGATACCATTCATAATCAATGTCATGCAGAAGTCCGGTAATCCCCCAGAATTCTTCCTCCTGCCCATATCCCAGCTCCCTGGCGAACCAGCGCATTACCCCTTCTACCGTCAGGGCATGCTGAATGTGGAACGGCTCCTGATTATATTTTTTGAAAAGCTCCCATGCCTGCCGGCGGGAAATACTGCTCTGCCTTGCCGTATCCGGCCCCTTTTCCTGATTTGTCTGACACATATCCATCAACCTTCCTTTCTCTTGCTCATCCGCCGGGAAACCCGAACTCCGCTTCCTTAATTATACTCCATATCCGTCCGTTTCACAATCTAATCTTTTTCTGCAACGGGATTCCCAGTCATTCCCTGTTTGCAAACGTACGTTCGTGTGCTATGATAATTCTGCCGGATTCCATCGGCGATAAAACAGAAAGGGGGATTTTTTCATGGAAAGTATCTTATGCGTTGATACGCCGATACAGATGATCTCCTGCACCGATACCAACGGAAGGATTACGCCTATGCGTTTTCGCTTCCGTGACAATACCGGGGAGCTGGTCACTGTTACCATAGATCAGGTATTGTCGGACGACCAGGGTAGGAACCGGGCGGCCGCAGATTTTTCCTGCACCGCCCAGGTACATGGCTTTCAAAGAACCTTCCGGATCCGATATAATTATTTTGCCCATGAATGGCGGCTTTCCCGCCTGCATGTCTGAGGCGTCCGGTTTCCTCAAAGGCTGGCCCCTGCCTATACTTCGGGAACCTCGGGACCGTACTCTAAGATCAGTCCGGTTTCCTCCAGCATACTGATATAGGATACCAGGGGACGGCCGTCCTCCCAGCATACGTCCAGGTAATGACTGTCCGGGGGATACCTCTTCCCCGATCTTTACGGTTTCCTCAAAGGGCATATCTGTCTCAAGCTTTACATGATGCAGCCCCGGGCCCCGTTCCTTCAGCCAGTCCTCGTAGATTCCCGGCCCTACCGGCATCACCAGCTCGATCTCATAGCCGTCTCCCTTATACATTGCCGTGTTGATATTGAGGCCATGCCCGCCGTTTACCTGTCCGTATTTTGGTTTCATATTCGTTTCCTTTCCTGTTTTATTCCCGCAAGCAACCAGCCAGGTAGCTTACTGCGGGGTGTTTGACTTGATGCTATGATAATTATCCAGCAAAAAGCATGCCATTTTCATCCGGCATGTCCGGATCCTTTTTGTAATCTGGCATGGATTTTGCTGTAATATAGATTGGATACTATCATTTTAATAGAGGAAATGTAATATGGTACGTAACGTAAAGCTTGGAAAAAATATGCGCAGCGTCTCCATCGTGGGCGTTGGCGCCACCCCGTTTATGAATGTCATTGAAAATCCCCAGTACAAGGGCTTACCCAACGGAGAGCTTTTTGGCTATGCGGCCTTAGACGCCATGGCGGACGCCGGCGTGGAACCCAGGGATGTACAGTACTTTTTTCATGGTTCTGCCAATCCCCATGTATTGAACCACTGCATCACCCCAAATATCCAGGTGGCGGACTGGTGCGGCATGCGGGGGAAGGGATCCATCTCCCATTCCGAGGGCTGCTGTACCGGTTATATCGCTCTGGAGGAGGCCGTG
>CATJIO010000069.1 GCA_949740725.1 uncultured Lachnospiraceae bacterium
CGTCCCCATTCGTATAATGACGGACGAACTCCATTTGAAGCACGAACCAACAGATGATTTTTCGAACAAAGTGTTACAAAAATGCTTGACCACTACACTCCACCTTCAGCAAAAAAGAGCCATTCATCTCGAACGGCCCCCTCTTTCATTATCCCTTTCACCTCTACATTCAATTCTTATATTTATTATACCCCTGCCGGTACTATTTCACAATCAGATATTTTAAAAGAAGGGGCTGTAGCTAACCCTCCCTTCCTCCTGGTCAATATCCACCGGCAAATTGTTCCGACTCCGCAAAAGGGTTTATCCTTTTTCCTCATCTTCCCCGATGGATTCTCCATAGCCTTCGGTAATGCTGAGGGCATCCACTGCCAGCTTCATCATCTCCCGGATTTCTTCCCAGGTCATCCCCATCCGATCTGCCAGTTCCTCCATCGTGGCCTCGCGGCCAAGCTCCTCTGCCATTTTTGATGAAACCTCCTGAAGCACATTTACCCGGGCCGCTATAGCCTCCCCCGCCTCTTGTTCTGCCTTCTGCTCCTTAATCGCCGCCTGAAGGCTTCCCGTCATTTTCTCCTTTGCCATTTCCAGGAAATCGCCTTCCCTGTACTCAGAAACTGCCATGGTCAGCGCCAAACTAGCCTCCTGCATCAAATCACTCATGGTCATTCCCTGATCCCGGTAGTTTTTAGCCACTGCCAAAGCAAAGATCAGATGACCCTCAATCAGCCGCGCCCTGGCCGCCTGATCTCCTTGCGCCACCCGCTCCAGCAATAGCTCCCGCTCCTTATCCGAACAAGGCTTAATCTCTTTCAATTCATCCAAATACATCTGATAATATTCTTCACTCATATCCTTTCCTCCATCCACTCTATAATAAATGAACAATTCACATCCCTGTTCAGATTATCACATACCCGCCAAGCCGGTCAAAGGGAAAATATTTTTTCCCGTCACATCAAAACTGGCCTTGTAAAAAAAATAAAAACTGGATATATGGAACCATCCAGATTAATGTTATACTACCCTCAATCAAAAAATCTTTTGAAAAGAGAGGTCTTTATTATGAACTATGGAAAATCTACATCTGTTCATACGACGAATGTTACATCTACCGTGATGACCGCGTTTTTCGCTGCAGTGATCTTTTTAGGCATCCAGTCCTTCCGCATCCCTCTTCCGGCTGCAGTTGGAACGCCTTTCCTGCACTTTGGCCATATCTTCGTCATGCTGGCGGTCATCTGCCTGGGGAGTAAGCGCTCCACCATTGCAGGTGTCCTTGGCCTGGTTATCTTCGACCTGTTAAATGGGTACATCCACTCCATCCCTGGCGTTCTGGTGGGCACCATCATTAAATGTATGTTTGTAGGAACCTTATTCTCCACATTAAAAAAACGTGCCAATAAGGATATCCACAAGGAGTATGCGTACGGGGTATTCTGCGCCGCAATTTACGGTGTCACCAATATCGTGGTGGATTTCTTTTGGTCCGTAGGGGAACTGCTGCTGATAGGTAGCAGCTTCACCGCCGCCATCTCCGCAGAACTTACCTCCATCCCCGCTACCATGGTCAATGCCGTCTTTACCATAATTGGAATTGCCATCCTCTACCTCCCTGTGACCTCTGCTTATCATCGGATGCTACATTAATCATGAAGGGAGGACGCCCTATGGATATCCCCAAAATACAATGCCTGCTAAACCAATATTCCCTGGACGGCTGGCTGTTTACCGACTTTCACGGCCATGATTTCATTACCAGAGATTTCCTGAATCTGACCGAACGCAAGTGTACCAGGCGGCTGTATTATTACATTCCGGCCAAAGGTGATCCAGTAAAAATATTATCCGCCATTGAGCCTCTGCTCCTAGACCATCTTCCCGGAAAAAGGCTTCTATACCGGGGCTTGTCCGGCCAAAAGGAAGCCTTGTCCCAGATATTGTCCCCTGGAATGCGGATGGCCTGTCAGTATTCTCCCAACGGCAATGTGCCAGTAGCCAGCTCGATGGATGCTGGTCTGGCAGAGTATCTGAAAGCATTCGGCATTAGCCTAATCTCCTCCGCTGATCTGCTGCAGCACTTTGGCGCAGTACTGACCAATGCCCAGGTTGAATCCCACGGTCAGGCTGGCATCATTATCCACCGCATCCTGGATCGCACCTTCCAGTGGATCCGGGAAAACTTGAATAACGGGCGGTATATCGACGAATGGATGTTGCTGAATCAAATGAAAGCGCTCATCGCCGCTGAACCGATTTATATGGATTCGCCTCCCTTCTTTGGCATCGATGAACATGGATGTGATCCCGGTTATGAACCACAGGAGCATGGATCCAAGCCGATCAAGGAAGGCTGCCGCCTGATTATTGATATTGCCGGACGGCTGCCCCAGGAGGATGCGATCTATTATGATGTCTCCTGGTGCATGAATGTAGGGCCAGAGATTGACCCGGAATACCAGCGGATCTTCCATATTGTAAAAGATGCCCGGGCCCAGGCCCTCTCTTACATTCAGGACTGTCTGAAGAATGACCTTCCCCTGCGAGGATGTGATGTAGACGCCTTTACCCAGACCATATTCCAGAATCAGAATTTGGCTCCTTATATTATGCACCGTACTGGACATAATATCGGCCACAACTGCCACGGTATCGGCGCTAACCTGGATGACTATGAAACCCACGACGACCGCCTCCTCCTCCCAGGAACAATATTTTCTATGGAACCCGGCATTTACACGGAAAACTATGGCGTCCGGCTGGAATATGATGTGCATATCACTTTGGATAAACAGGTACGGATCTACGGGCCGATACAGGAAGAAATTCTCGTGGTTTAGCCTTAGTCATAAGCATGCCGGCCACCTGGCACTAATCTGCACTCTGCCCTTCTCTTTTAAACCGGATCCCAAAGATAATCCCTGCCACCACCAAAAGCGCCACGCCAATGGCAAACATCACCCGCACTGCCCCAAAGCTGGTGTAACGGATTACCAGCGGCTCTCCCATGGCGGCAATCTCTTTCTCGGAATATCCCATATCTGTCAGATATTCCTGATAATATTTCACCAGCTTGCCTTCCATTTTCTCCGCTCTGCCCTGGAAAAAGACTTCTGTGGATGGTTCCGGGCCTCCCTCCAGCAGGGCAAAGGTCTCCTCAGTCAGCTTATTCATATCCGGCACATCTGCTTCCCGGCATTTTAACCCTGCAAATCCCTGTGCAGTGGGGATCAGATAATAGTTTCCATTCTTGCGGTTTCCGCTTCGGGAGCCATCCTGGTATCGGGTATATGTGGTTTCCGATGCAAAATAGTCCAGGGAATAGGCCACATTTCCTGCTACACGGCTTCCCTCTTTAATCTCAGTCCCGTCCATCATATCCTGAAAGGACACAGCCGGCTTCATGGAAATAACAAAGGCCTCTCCGCTAAATACCGTTAACGCACCGCCGAACAAAAGTAAAAGCAGCCAACCCTTAGTAAGGCAACGAAAAAAACGATCCATTTTCTTATCCTCCTTTAACCATTCTTGGATCATTTTACCACAAAAGCCCCTGAATTTAAAGTTTGAATTCACTGGTGTGCCAAGCTTGACAAATCTATGAAAATCCTTTATCATCATTTTGTTCACCAGTTCCGGGAGGAGTGCATCTTCCGATGTATAGCCGGTGTCCGGTCTCACACGAATAATCCCGGGAACACGCGGCTGCTGGTGTTCTTTTTGTACAGCGAAGAGCACATTTACTGGATCCCTGTCCGCTTTGCCCGCGCTGCAATCAGCTCCCCGGCAATGCTGACCGCGATCTCTGCTGGTGTCTCCGCTTCAATCCTTGTCCCGATAGGCATATGGCAGGAACGAATCATTTCCTCCGAAAACCCATCCTCTCTCAGCTTTTCTGATACCACCCGTATCTTATTCCGGCTTCCCATCACGCCAATATAGCAGGGTTGCAGGGGCATCACCTGCTTCTGGACATAATAGTCGTACTGATGCCCTCTGGTCATAATACACACATAGTCCTCACTCTGGATATCCACCCATGAGGAGATATGCTCCAAATCTCCCACAATCGTCTTTTCCGCCTGTGGAAACACATTCTTATTTGCAAACTCCTGCCGATCATCCATCACCACACAGCAAAAGTCCAGATGGGATAGCAACGGTACTAGCTCCTGGGCTACATGGCCGCCTCCGAAAATAAATACCCTGCCCGGCAGCAGCAAGGGCTCCTCATAGTACCACTTGCCCCCATCCTCTCCCTTCCCGTCTTCCTTCCTGTTATTCTCCCTTTGCCTGCCCATCCGTGGAGCATCGGATATAGCCATCTTCCAGTCCTCAGCCTCTCCAATCTCCCATACCAGCCAGCTTTCTCTTCTCTGCTCCAGTCTGTCCAAAATCTCCACACACAGAGGCAGCATCTCTTCCCGCTCCCAGCTGATATATTGCAGGTAAAGCCTTACCTCCCCCCCACAGACCATGCCGATATCTGCCGCCTGTCCCCGGGTGAGAGAAAATCTTTTGCTGCATGAGGTTTTCTTCTCCAACATTTCCCGGGCAATCTCCATGGCCTGATACTCCACAGCTCCGCCACCAATGGTGCCCCACAGCCTTCCCTCCTGTCCCATCAACATCTTCGATCCTGCCCGCCTTGGGGTGGAACCAGTGCTGGCGGTAATGGTAATCAGAACCATGGGCTGGCGGTGATCCAGTAACGCTTTTATGGTTTGAAATAATTCCTTCATCCGAATTCCCTCCTCTCTAACTCCGGCCCGTGGCTGTCTTACCCTTCAGCAGGAGAATCGCCGATGGATCCACCCGCAGCCAAGGTGGAAGCGCCTTGGCCTTATCGTGGGAGTAAACCCCCTTCTCCTTTTTCCACCAGATTCCATTTTCCAGAGTAATGTGCCACTCCGCAGGCATTTCCGAAATGCTCGGATCCCCCACTGGAATACAATTTGCTCCTGGCCTGCCCTTCCACGCCTCTGCCTCTCCCTCAGACAATGGACAAAAGTCATGGGCACGAATCCCTATTGCACAGATCTCTTCCCCCACTGGCCGGGATGTCTCCAGTTCTAAGCCACCCCAATCCAGGGCTTGTACCCGAAAAGGGCCCAGGCGGCGGATAGGGGAAATATTTTTACATCCCGTTAGCCGGGCCGCCTCCCAGGTTTCCGGATTCTGAAACAAATCCTTCGTTTTCCCTGACGCCAGCCCTCTCCCCTCCTCCATTAGGACGAGATGACTGCATAGCTGATAAGCCTCATCCCGGTCATGCGTCACCAGAAGAGACACTCCGGAATACCCTTTCAGCACTTTTGCCAGTTCAAGGCGAAGCTCTTCCCTTAAATACGTATCCATTGCAGAAAAGGGCTCATCCAACAGCAAAATCTCTGGCTCATACGCCAGGATTCTGGCCAAAGCCACCCGCTGCTGCTGCCCTCCGGAAAGCTGTCCCGGATACCGCTCCCCCAAGCCTTCTAAGCGGAACCGTTCCATCATTTCTTCTGCTCTCCTCTTTTTCTGCGAGGCGCTCTCATATCCGGATATAGCCCCCAGGCCGGACAAAATATTCTCTCTCACGGTCATATTTGGGAAAAGAGCATAGTTCTGAAATAAATATCCCACCCTCCGTTTCTGAGGCGGAAGTGAAATCCGTTTGCGGGAATCAAACAGTACCCGTTTGCCCCCATTTAAAGCAATCCTTCCTTCATCTGGGGTGATAATCCCGGCTATGGACTTTAGCGTCATACTTTTTCCGCAGCCAGATGGCCCCAAAAGTCCCAGGCAGCCCTTTCCCGCGGCAAAGGACACCTCCAACTGAAAGTCCTTTAACCTTTTCCCAATCTCTGTCTCTAAGAGAAATCTCTCCTCACCCATCATCTATGCCGCCTCTTCTTCTCTGCCCGATATGCCCCATAATTCATCAGAAGAATCGAACCCAAAGCAATTATTACAATAATTTCCACATACTGGAATGCACTGTCCATATTTCCCGCAGCCACCTCAGCGTATACTGCCATAGGAAGAGTTCTGGTCTTCCCTGCAATATTTCCTGCAATCATCGCCGTGGCGCCAAATTCCCCCAGCCCTCTGGCAAAGGCCAGGATCCCGCCGCTGACAATACCAGGCAGGCCATTAGGCAGCAGTACCTTCCGGAAAATCCTCCACTCACTCATTCCCAGCGTTCTGGCGGCGTCCGTTAAATCTGGATCCACCTGCTCTAGCGCCCCTCTGGCAGAGCGGTACATCAGAGGAAAGGACATCATCACCGCTGCAATCACTGCCGCTCCCCAGGAAAAAGCAATCCTCACCCCAAAATACTCAATAAAAAATCTTCCCAAAGGCCGCTTCACCCCAAAGAGATACAGGAGAAAATAACCGGCCACTGTAGGGGGAAGCACCAGGGGAAGGGTAAAGATCCCATCCCATATCGCTTTCCAGCCCTGGTTCTTCATGGAAACCACCCTCCAAGCAGCGAAAATCCCCAGAAAAAACGTAATTAAGATCGACAGCCCTGCTGTTTTCATGGAAATCCAGATAGGTGACCAGTCCATATCCCCTGCTCCTTACTCTGTCACGGAAAATCCATAAGACTGAAAGACGTCTATGGCTTCCGCCGACTGTAAAAATTCTACAAATATTTCTGCTGCTTCCCGGTGAAGGGAATCTTTTACCACTGCCACCGGGTAAACCACCAGGTTATCCAGGCTCTCCTCCGGCGCCTCCGCGATGATGGAAACTTTTCCTTTCATTCCGGCGGCATCAGTGGCATACACAATCCCTGCCTCTGCGCTAGAGGAGGCCACCTGGTTTAATACTTCCGTAACATTGGTCCCAAAGCTGACCTTAGCCTGGATCTCCTCCCAGACTCCCAAATAAGTCAGCGCCTCCTGCGCGTACTCCCCTGCCGGAACGCTGGCCGGATCTCCCAGAGCGATGATCTCTGCCTTCGTAATATCTGCAAACCTGGCCAGTCCCAGCTGACTATCCGCCGGAACAATCATAACAATCTTATTTTCCAGAAGATCAATCACGGTTTCCGAAGCAATCAATCCTTCCTCGTCCAGAGCCTCCATTGGCTTCCCTGCCGCCGGCATAAATACATCTACCTCCAGCCCCTCCTGAATCTGCGTCTGCAGCTTTCCAGAACTGTCATAGATGCCACTGACCCTAATCTCCGGATTTAATGCCTGGAACATGGGAATCAGCTTCTCCTCATAGACATTTTTCAGGCTGGCCGCCGCTGCCACAAATATTGTTTCTGTTGCTTCTGCTTTTGTATTCTCTTCCTCTGCCTCAATCTCCAAGGGCCTTGTCTCCGCCGCTGCCCCCGGTTCTTCCGTTTTAACACCGCACCCGGAAAGCAAACTGAGCCCAACAATGAGCATAATAATCCATCCCGGTCTTTTCAATGAACATCACTCCTGCCTGTTTTTCCCTTTATCTGGCGCACTCTGAAGCACTGCCGCGGAGTATCTTAAGTCCATGTTCCAGGGAATCCAGAATAAACCCCAAACTCTCCCGCACTGCCTTGGGACTTCCGGGAAGATTGACAATCAGTGTTCCTTTCCGGATCACGGACACCCCTCTTCCCAACATTGCCCGGCTTGTCACCTCCATCGAACGCAGCCGGATCGCCTCCGCGATTCCCGGGGCATTCCGATCCGCTACAGCCATCGTTGCCTCCGGCGTCTGATCCCGAAGGGAGAAGCCTGTCCCTCCGCTGGTAACCACCAGATCTATCTGGCGGCTGTCCGCCAGGCGGATCAACTGCGCCTTCAATGCCTCCGGCTCATCTGGGAGCATCAGCATCTCTTCCACCTGATAGCCTGCATCAGTCAGTATTTCCCTGGCCGCCGGTCCGCTCTCATCTTTCCGCTCGCCTCTGGAGCCCTTATCGCTGAGCACTACTACTGCCGCGGTAAAGGGGCGGTTCCCGTCTGGCTCCAGCACCTCCATCCGATCCCCGGGGCGGATCACCCCTTCCCGAATCACTCTGGCGAATACCCCTTCTCTGGGCATAATGCACTCTCCCATCCGGTGGTAAATCGCACAGTGGCTGTGACATTCTTTCCCAATCTGAGTCATCTCCAGTTCCACCGCCCCGGCTATCAACCGGCTTCCCACCGGAAGTTCGCGGAAATCAATTCCCTCTACCACCAGATTCTCCCCAAAGGCCCCATCCCCTACCTGGGCTCCCCTCCGGTTAAATTCCTCCACTTTATTATAAGAAAGAAGGCTGACCTGGCGGTGCCAATTTCCCCCGTGGGCATCTCCCTCGATGCCAAAGCCTGGGATAAAATGCCCCTCCGGAATAGCAAGCTTTTCCGTTCCCCGCACACTACTGATACAGATGGCCCGCACTATCCCTTCACTCCTTCTCTTTTGCTCTCTCTTTTCCAATCCTTCTGCCAATTCTGAACCCTCCTAGCCTCCAATATCAATCATATTGCGGAATTCGGTCATCTGCTCCGGCTGTTCGAAACAGTGAGCCGCCGGCTTTAACCGAATAGCCTCTTTAAGCGCCGCCCTTACCTGGGCTTGCCGTTCTCCTGGTTTGGTATACTCCGCCCTTAAAAATCCGCGCAGATCCGCCCCATCCTCAAAGCATAGGCAGGACTTTAACTGCCCCCTAGCCGTCAAACGGATCCGGTTGCAGCTGTCACAAAATTTTCCGTGAATCGCGCTGATAAAACCAATGCTCCCCTGAAATCCCGGCGCCTGGTAATACACCGCTGGCCCAAAGCCGTGCCTGGCCAGGTCCCGCTGAATACCTGGATACCGCTCCTCCATCCTGGCCAGCAGCACCTGCTGGCTCAACGGTTGAAACCAACGCCCATACCCAATGGGCATCATCTCAATAAAGCGCACATGGACTGGATATGTCTTAGCCAATTCTGCAACAGGAACCCACCAGGGCGCTTCCTGATGGTAAATCGGCCCTTGCCCCGCTCCCCCGCTCTGATCCTCCTTATCCTGCTTTTGCATGGACTCCCAGTCAATGGACACCGCATTGATCTTCACTGGAATTTTCTTTTCTAATGCACTCTCCAGGCCCATAAGCACCTGAGGCAATCCATCGCTCCCGGTAAGCTCCCGGTAATGCTCCTCATCCAGAGTATCCAGACTGATATTAATCCCATCGATCCCCGCTTCCAGCAACCGATCCAGATATGGTTCTAACAAAACTCCATTCGTTGTAATCGTCACGGTCTCAATGCCGGGAATCGATTTCAGCATTTTCACCAGCTTCCAGCTTCCAAGGCGGGTGAGGGGCTCTCCCCCGGTCACCTTGATATGCCGGATTCCCAGCTCTGCCGCAACTGCTACCGCCTCATGGATCTCCTCAAAAGTAAGTATCTCCTCATGCTTCACCGGTTCTACCCCATAAGGCATGCAATATTTGCATCGCAGATTGCATCGGTCTGTAATGGAAACCCGCATATAATCAATCGTTCGCTCAAATGAATCCTTCATGTCCCTCCTCCGGTCCATCGTCATTAACTGCAAAGCTGTCTCGGTGATAGTCCCCGCTTTTTCCTCCAGATTTGTGAAGCAGGCAGATCTTCCCGATCTCCATCCGCTTATCCACTGCCTTACACATGTCATAAATGGTCAGCAGGGCCACGGAAACGCCAGTGAGCGCCTCCATCTCCACCCCGGTCTTTCCCGTAGTTTTCGCTCTGCACACTGCCTCGATCTCACTACTCTCTTCCCGAATCTCAAACTCAAGGGACAGCTTCGTCAAATTTAAAGCATGGCAAAGGGGAATCAGCTCGGATGTCCGCTTCGCCCCCATGATTCCGGCAATTCTTGCTATGCCCAGCACATCCCCCTTTGCCATTGTTCCTGCCTTCACCTTTTCCAGGCACTCCCGACTCATAAAGATACTCCCTCTGGCTATCGCCTCTCGGGCCGTATTCGCCTTTTCACTCACATCCACCATCCATGCATTCCCCTGCTGGTCAAAGTGTGTAAAGTCCACAGTCCTCTCTCCTTCTTCTGTTTTCTATGCCAATCTGCAGCTATCTCCCCATATTCTACTTTCCTTTCCCAAAACCACAGTTCGGATAGGTGCAGGCTGGACAGTTCAGACACAATCCTCCCTCGCCCAAACGCTCCAGTTCCTCCTTTGACACCAGGTCATCCGCCATAATTCTGGGCAGCACCAGATCAAAAATCGTCCGCTTCGCGTACATCACACAGCCTGGAAGCCCCAGAATCGCCGAACCCTTTAAATAAGCCAGAAGAAACATCGCGCCCGGAAGCACCGGCGCGCCATAGGACACAATCCTGGCCCCTGTATTCTTAATTGCCAGCGGCGTCTTATCATCCGGATCCACACTCATCCCACCAGTGCAGATCACAATCTGCGCCCCCTGCTCAATCAATTCCAAAATCGACTGTGTCACCTTCTGATCATCATCATTCCAAGTGTGATGTCCGATAATCTCCGTATCATATTCCCTCAGCTTTTCCTCAATCACTGGAGTAAAAGTATCCTGGATCCTTCCATAAAATACTTCATTTCCTGTAGTGACGATTCCCACCTTTTTGTGATGGAAAGGCAGCAGCTTCAAAATCGGCTCCCCGCCTGTCGCTTCCATCGCCTGCTTTCTGGCCGCCTCCATTCTCTCCTCCTGGATCACCAGGGGAATAATCCTGGTTCCAGCCAGCTTATCTCCCTTCCTCACCGGAAAATTCCCGTGCCGGCTGGCAATCATCATCTGTCCAAAGCCATTGACTGCCCTTAGTCCCTGCCGGTTCACCTTTAAAAGCCCGTCTATCGACGCAGTCAGCTCAATCTTTCCTTCCTTAGGCCTGGAGCACTCCATAAACTCCCCTCGACACATGTCCCTGAGAATCTCCGCCGCTTCATCCTCATGAAGCATCCCCTCTTGATTCTCCCACACATAAAGCTGATCCTTTCCCACACGAAGTAGGACGGGAATATCCTCCTTCGTCACGATATGGCCCTTGCGGAAAACTGCATCTTTGGTCACGCCCTTGATAATTTGGGTAATATCGTGGCAGAGTACAGCTCCCTCCGCATCTCTTGTATTAATTAATTTCATGTTCCGCTCCTTGTCGTTATTTATTTTAAAGAATAACGTTAGGAATAGCATATACTATATTGTGGATTTTGTAAATACTGATTTGCATATTTTCGGGCTCTTTCAAGGGAATTGCTATTTCGTTGGGGATTTTGTTTGTTGTGAAAGTCTAGTGAGTCGCAGGCTGTGGGGGAGATGCGGGCTCAGGAGCCCATGCCTATTTGCGCCTGCACCTTAAGCCAGCCAGCGACTCTCTAGCCCTTCACACTCTACCAGCGACTCAATAATCAGCACCTTCATCAAGGCATCCTCCGCCCATACCTCCTATATGCCGCCACAGCATAGCACACTGCCGCCCCCTCTGCTGCCGGAAAGGACAACCACACCCCCAGTATTCCAAAGAAATATGCCAACCCGAACACCGTAGGAACCAGCAGTAGAAATCCCCGGAGGAGGGAAAGGATCTGGGCTGGCAGCGCCATTTCTACGGAGGTGAAAAAGGATGCAAATATCGTATTCACGCTGGTGGCTGCCAAGGATAAAAAGTATAATTTCATCCCTGTTTCAGCAATCTCCTGCAGTGCCTTATTCCCCTCGCTGTTAAATATACCGGTTATTGGACTGGCAAAGGCGGTCAGAAGGAAATAGAGCAGAACTGATGTGGCTACTGCAGTTTTCATCGCGTATCCCAGCACTGCTCTCTCCTGATTTCTATCTCCCGTCCCGTAAAACCGGCTGAGCAATGGCTGGGCTCCCTGGGCGATTCCATTGATGATGGCTGTGGTTACAATGGCGATATTGGCGATCACCCCGTAGGCGGCTACACCGGTATTTCCTTCTAGCCTGAGGATCAAAAGATTAAATAAGATCATAACCAAAGCTGCAGACATCTGTGCAATCATCGAGGGGATGCCTAGGGACAGCACCTGCTTTACCAGCCCCCACTGCAGGCTCACCAGCCGGAAGGAAAAGTGATTTTTTCGTTTCAGCCAATGGGGCAGCATCATAATCATACTGACAACTGGCGATATCCCTGTGGCGAATACTGCCCCAAACATCCCCATATTCAAAGAAAAGATAAATATATAGTCTAGGAGAATGTTAGCGGCGCTGCCAGTAATCATCGCCGCCATGGATAGCTGGGGCCCGCCGTCATTGCGCACAAAGCATTGCAGCAGCGTATTCAAGATAAATGCCGGCGAGAAAAGCAGCAACCACTTTAAATAAATGGACGTCATGGTTAGGATGGAATCATCTGCCCCCAAAGCCAGGGCGATAGGCTCTGCCCCAAAGCATCCTATGGCGAAAAAAATCAGGGAAATCCCCAGGGCAATGTATACCACATTGGAATACATCGTATCAGCCAGGCCTTTCTCCCCTCTTCCGGAGTATATGGAAAACATCGTCGCCCCGCCCATGCCCAGCATCAGCCCACTTCCATAGATAAAATTGTAGACCGGAATCGCAAGATTCAAAGCTGCAAGGCCATCGCTTCCCAGTCCCTTTGCAATAAAATAAGTGTCTGCCAGAATGTAACAGGAGATTCCTAAGGTTCCCAGCACGCTGAAGGCAGTATAGCGCAAAAATTCTGACCGGCAAGTCCCCCTCCTTCCGGATAAGCTTCTCATGTTCTTTTTCATTTCCTCTCTCCTTTTCCCGATCCAGAAACAGGGCTTACTCCCCACAACCGTCAGCTATGCTCACTTAGACTGTCCTACGGAGGATTTCTGTCTCATCAGGCTTACTTTTCTGTGAAGCAAAAAAGTGCCAGCTCTTTCTATCTTCTGATGGCCTGCTGATAGAAAGGCTGGCACTTCTTTCCCTACCCGGCGGCAGGGAAGTGTGCTTCGCTATCTGCGTGGAAAGTTCAAATTTCCCGCAACTATGCTCTCAATTCAATTCCAAGGTTCTGTAATCCGTTTAAAATCTTCTTCATCGCAGCGTTCACATCCTCGTCAGTGAGCGTCCGATCCTTTGCCCGGAAGACGATAGAGTAGGCCACCGACTTAAAGCCCGCCACAATCTGGCTGCCTTCATAGATGTCGAAGAGATGATAGCTCTCCAGGATCTTCCCACCTCGCTGGGCGATCACATCCTCGATCTGGCCCACCAGAATACTCTTTGGCACCACCATACTGATGTCCCTGGTCATAGCCGGATGCTTGGCGATCCCAGTGTACTTCCGGTCAAAGCTGGCAAAGGGAAGGATATTGGGCATATCCAGCGCCGCCACATACGCCTTTTCCCCGATCTTGTAGATATCCGCGCAATCCGGGTGGATCTCCCCCAGATAGCCGATTATCGTATTCTTATAAATAATGTCTGCTTTTCTTCCGGGATGGAGGAAGGGATGGTTGCAGTCCGGCTCATAATGGAGTTTTTCCCTCATACCAATCTTTCCCAAAAATTCTTCCACCACGCCTTTCATGGTGAAGAAATCTCCCTCCCCATACATTCCTAAGGTAAATTGCATCCGCTCGTCAGGAAGCTCTGTAAGAGGCAGAGATACAGGCATATAAATATTGGCCAGTTCATACAGCCTTACATTCTTATTCCTCCGGTTGTAATTGGTGGAGAGGGAGGTGAGCATTCCATTTAAGGGAGATGTGCGCATAATGCTAAAGTCCTCTCCAAGAGGATTCATAATGGTAATGGCGTCGCGCAGAGGTGAATCCTGGGGCAGTAGCAGCTTATCAAATACCTTGGGACTCTCAAAGGAATAAGTCATTCCCTGAGAAAATCCGGCAAACTCTGCCACTCTCCTGGCAATCTCCTCAATGCGCAGCTTAAAGGAAAGCTTGCCG
The DNA here is from genome assembly GCA_949740725.1 of uncultured Lachnospiraceae bacterium. Classification (GTDB taxonomy): domain Bacteria; phylum Bacillota; class Clostridia; order Lachnospirales; family Lachnospiraceae; genus Caccovicinus. The sequence goes on from CATJIO010000069.1 coordinate 13,859, forward strand.
GTGGTCGCTTCACCAGAGGGAAGGGTGGTTGGAATCTTGTCATAGCCATAGAATCTGGCCACCTCCTCTGCAATATCTGCTTGACGCTCTAAATCCTGTCTCCAAGTGGGGGCGATCACCTCTTGCCTCTCCTCGTCAAAGCCAAGATCCAGCCTTTTAAAATATCCCTTCATGGTGTCCGCGTCAATGTCCGTCCCTAAAAGCTGGTTGATCTTCTCCTCACTAAAGGGGATCCGCTTCTCCTCCCGCTTTACCGGATAGATGTCAATGATTCCTCCAATCACCTCTCCTGCGCCCAGTTCTTCGATCAACTGACAGGCCCGGTTTACCGCCTCCTGGGCGTTATTGGGGTCAAGTCCCTTCTCATACTTGCCGGAAGCATCGGTACGCAGCCCCAGCCGCTTGGCAGAAAGACGGATATTGGTGCCATCGAAGCAGGCTGACTCGAATACCATAGTCTTTACTTCATCGGTGATCTTGCTGTTCTCGCCACCCATGATTCCGGCAATGCCCACTTCCTTCTCTCCATCATTGATCATCAGCACATTCTGATCCAGCTTCCTCACTTGTCCGTCCAGTGTCTGGAACTCATCTCCGTCCTTGGCCCGCTTTACCACGATCTCATGCCCGGCTAAGGTATCATAGTCAAAGGCGTGCATGGGCTGGCCGTATTCCTCCATCACATAATTGGTGATGTCCACAATATTATTAATGGGGCGGATGCCACAGGCAGCCAGGCGGCGCTTCATCCACTCCGGCGATGGGGCCAGCTTAATATTCTTTACCATGCGGGCGCAGTAGCGGGGACACAAATCTGGGTCCTCCACCCGCACCGTTAAATAATCATTAATGTCTTCTTCATTACCTGTCTTTGTCACCACCGGGGGATGGAAGGGCAGGCGAAAGGTGGCGGCTGCCTCTCTGGCAATGCCTACCACGCTGTAGCAGTCCACCCGGTTGGAGGTCACCTCGTATTCATGGACCACATCGTGGAGTCCCAACAAATCTACGGCATCACTACCCGGCACACTGTCTGCCGGAAGAATGTAGATGCCGCTCTCCGGAGCATCCGGGTACATATCTCTGGAAGAACCCAGCTCCTCGATGGAGCACATCATCCCGTTGGACTCAATCCCCCGCAGCTTCCCCTTCTTGATCTGGATCCCGTCCTCAGGAAGAGGGCCTCCGTCATGTCCTCCAGCCACCTTTCCGCCGTCTAATACCACCGGTACCTTATCTCCCTCTTTCACATTCGGGGCGCCGGTAACGATCTGGATGGTCTCTGAACCGATATTCACCTGGCAGACAATGAGTTTATCTGCATCTGGATGACGCTCAATGGTTAAAATCTCTCCTACCACAATCTTCTCTAAATTCTTATCCAGGCATTCATAGCCCTCCACCTTGGTGCCGGAGAGGGTCATCGCATCGGTGTATTCCTGGGCTGTTGCCTGTAGGTCCGGTACATATGCTTTAATCCATGCTAATGATGTATTCATCGCGCTCAACTCCTTTTTTATAATTTCGTGTATTAAAACTGATTTAAAAATCTCTCGTCATTCTCATAGAGAAGGCGCATATCATCGATCTCATATTTCAACAGGGCGATCCGCTCCAGACCTACGCCAAAGGCAAAACCGCTATACTCCTCCGGGTCAATGCCGCACATCTCCAGCACATGAGGATGAACCATACCGCAACCCAGAATCTCAATCCAGCCGGAACCTTTGCAGAACCGGCAGCCCTTTCCTCCGCATTTAAAGCAGGTCACATCCACCTCTGCACTGGGCTCTGTAAAGGGGAAATGATGGGGGCGGAACTTCACCTTAGTCTCTTCTCCAAACAACTCCCTGGCAAACTCGGCCAAAGTCCCCTTTAAGTCGGCAAAGGTAATATTCTTATCCACCACCAGCCCCTCGATCTGGTGGAAGGAAGGGGAATGCGTCGCATCCACCTCATCTGAGCGGAATACCCGGCCAGGAGCGATCATCCGAATCGGAAGCTTTCCTTTCTCCATCACACGTGCCTGTACCGGAGAAGTCTGGGTGCGGAGAACAATATCCTTATTGATATAAAAGGTATCCTGCTCATCTTTTGCCGGATGGTTAGCCGGGATATTCAACTTCTCAAAATTATACAGATCATACTCGATTTCCGGTCCTTCCACCACCTCATAGCCCATACCGATAAAGATCCGCTCTACCTCCTCCAGGGCGATGGTGCAGGGGTGGCTGTGTCCGGTTTCTTCCTTTCTGGCAGGGAGGGTGACGTCAATGACTTCCTTCTTCATCTGCTCCTCTCGCACCTTCCTAGATAGTTCCTTTCTGGCGCCTTCTATCTTTTCCTCAATTACAGCCCTAGCGTCATTTACCATCTGGCCTACCTTCGGCCGATCCTCTGGAGCAACATCTTTCATACTCTTTAAAACGCTGGTAAGCTGACCTTTTTTGCCCAGATAGGCTACCCGGATGTCGTTTAATTTTTCCAGAGCATCCGAAGCTTCAATCTTAGCAAGTGCTTCTGCTTTGATTTTTTCTAATTGATCCTTCATAATCCTGTCTCCTTCTATAAGCTTAATTCTTCCTTGCGCCAGCGTCCCTTTTCACCGGGCAGATGTCCTGGGATACCAGCCTGTCCGAAGCTTTTGTATCGCGCGGACACTGGGATAACACAAAAACCCCGCCCCTTCTCCATACGGACAAAGGGACGAGGTTCACTCGCGGTACCACCCTGATTCCTGCAAAATCCTTCTTTCCTGCAGGCGCTCATCTGCGCGTAACGTGCGCGGCGTCACAGCTTACTTCTTTGCCTCTCCAGAGGGCAAAACCTGCCCTGCCAGATCTGGCTATTCAGCTATGCGGCTCCAATGGGAATTTCAACTGCTTATAAGAACCAGGGAAAGCTTTCAGCCAGCGGCCCTCCCTCTCTGTTGGAATATAAGCATCTACTTAACATCTTCACAGCCTTTTGCAAAATTTAAGAATCATTTTAATCCAAATCCTTTTATCTGTCAAGCTTATTTTTGACCAAATCCTTGCCAGACGCGGTGGCCCACCGCCAGTATTCCCTGAGACACCTTTTTGCGTAAAGTAAAGCGGAAGCCACTTTAAATCATCCATACATGCTACGGTATGGCACGCTGTAAACAAGAACCAGCCGCCTAAACCACAGCAAACTGGCTCTGGTAAAGCTCAGCGTAAAAACCGCCCTGTTCCAGCAGCTCCTGATGATTCCCCTGCTCAATTATATGGCCGTCCTTCATCACCAGGATCACATCCGCCTCCTTTATCGTGGAAAGACGATGGGCCACAATAAAGCTGGTGCGCCCCTCCATCATCTTCGAGAAAGCCCGCTGGATCCGGATCTCTGTCCGGGTATCGATGGAAGAGGTAGCCTCATCCAGAATCAGCATCGGCGGCAGGCTCAGCATCACACGGGCAATGCACAAAAGCTGCTTTTGACCTTGAGACAGATTCCCCCCATCCTCAGTGATCGCTGTATCATACCCCTTGGGCATCCTCTTGATAAAACTGTGGGCATGGGCCTCCTTGGCCGCCGCGATTATTTCCTCCATAGATGCCTCCGGCCGGCCATAAGCGATATTTTCCCGGATGGTGCCAGATTTCAGCCAGGTTTCTTGAAGAACCATGCCGTAACTTTGGCGTAGACTTCTCCTGGTTACGTCCCGGATGTCCAGTCCGTCCACCCGGATAGCGCCTTGGTTCACGTCGTAGAACCGCATCAGCAGATTAATAACCGTTGTTTTCCCGCATCCGGTGGGCCCCACCAGGGCGATCCTCTGCCCCGGCTTTACCGCTAAACTAAAGTCCTCGATCAGCCGCACTTCGGGTACATAAGAAAAGTCCACATGATCCAGATCCACCCTGCCGGTGGCATCGTTCAGTTGGCAGGCATTTTCCTTGTCCTCGGGAATCGGCGTCTGGTCCATCAGGTCAAATACTCTTGAAGCCGAGGCAAGGGCATTCTGCAGTTCTGTCACCACCCCGGAGATCTCATTAAAAGGCTTTGTGTACTGATTGGCATAATTTAAAAAACTGGAAAGCTGTCCCACGGATAGAAACCCCCGGATAACCCCGTAAGCCCCGGCAGTGCCCACCCCGGCATAAACCAATCCGTTGACAAACCGGGTTGCCGGATTCGTGATAGAGGAAAAGAAAGTAGCCCGCAGGCTGTACCCGGCCAGCCTCCCATTGATCTCCTCAAAAGTTTTCTGGGATTCCTCCTGATGTCCAAAAGCCTGCACCACCTTTAAGTTCCCCAAATTCTCATCAATAAGAGAGGTCAGCTCCCCTCTGGCCTGAGACTGCTTCTGAAACATGGTGAAGGTCCGCTTGGCGATAAAATTCGCCACCAGGAAGGATACTGGTGTAATGCACACCACTACCAGGGTTATCAGGGGATTGATGGAAAGCATAAAGAGCAGCGTCCCTAAAATGGTCATTGCTCCGGTAAACAGCTGGGTAAAGCCCAGAAGAAGCCCTTCGGAAAACTGGTCAATGTCCGCGATAATCCGGCTTACCAAATCTCCGGTGGGATGCACATCCAGATAGCTTAAGGGTAAAACCTCCAAATGATTAAACGCCCTGGTGCGGATATCCTTCACTACCCGGTAGGTGATCACATTGTTAATGTGATTCATCAGCCACTGGGCAGCCGCGGTGATCAGGACAATGGCCCCCATCTTGGTCAGCACCTTCACCAGCTCCTCATAGTCCACTTGACCTGGTCCAAGGATTAAGTCAATCCCCTGGCCGATGAGAACCGGCACATATAAGGTCAGGGCCACCGTAAGGGCCGCCATCAGGATGGAGGCGGTCACCCCCAGGCGATATCGTTTAATATATCTTAAAATCCGCTTCAGTGTTTCTCTAGAAGTGGTTTTGTCTAATTTCTTCTTACTGGCCATCCCGCTCTACCTCCTCCTTCGAAAACTGTGACAGGCAGATCTCCCGGTACAGCTGACAGCTCGTTAATAGCTCCTTGTGGGTGCCCTTCCCTGCCAGCTTTCCATCATCCAGCACCAAGATCTGATCTGCATTTTTGATGGTAGCTGCTCTCTGAGATACCAGAAACACGGTCATATCCCCAGTATGCTCCCGCAGCGCCTTCCGAAGCCTGGCATCCGTGGCAAAGTCCAGCGCTGACGCACTGTCATCCAAGATCAATATCTCCGGCTTCCGCACCAGGGCCCTGGCAATGGTCAGCCTCTGCTTCTGCCCTCCGGACAGATTCCGTCCGCCTTGCTCGATGGGGAGATCCAGCCCTTTATTCTTACTGTCCACAAACTCCCTGGCCTGGGCAATATCTAGAGCCTGGTAAATCTCCTCATCAGTGGCATCCTTCTTCCCCCATTGCATATTTTCCCGCAGGCTTCCCTGGAACAGGACAGACTTCTGAGGAACCACACCGATCTTCCCCCGCAACTCCTCCAAAGGAAATTCCCGCACATCCACCCCATCCACCTTTACACTTCCGGAGGCAATATCATAAAACCGCGGGATCAGATTCACCACTGTAGACTTTCCTGAACCAGTTCCTCCGATAATGCCCACAGTCTCCCCCTTTTTCACCGTAAAATCCATGTGGGACAAGGATTCCTCCGTGGATCCGGCATAGAGGAAGGAAACCTGGTCAAACTCTACTCTGGGTATCCCGGCCCCTGCCCCGGCAGCGCCTTCCTCCTGCTGGGCTTTCGCCCCTTCCTTCTCCTGAATGCTTGGCTCCAGGCAAAAGATAGAATCCACCCGGTTCATGCAAGCAACGGATTTGGATATAGTAATGATTAAATTTGCCAGCTTGATCAGCTCGATGAGTATCTGGGACATGTAATTTACCAGAGCTACTACCTTCCCCTGGGTAATCACTCCTCCATCTACCTGACGCGCTCCCACCCAGATCACAGCGATGGTGGCAAACTGAATCATAATATAAGTAATGGGATTTAATAAAGCGGAAATCTTCCCCACAAATACTTGAAACCGCACCAGCTGATCATTTTCCTCTTCAAACCGGGCGGTCTCGCTCCTCTGCCGGTTAAATGCCCGGATAACCCGGACTCCCAGGAGATTCTCCCGGGTGGTCAGCATCACCTGATCCAGCTGCTTCTGCACCTTTTTATACAGTGGCATACTCACAAGCAATATCCCAAATACAACTGCTGAGAGCAGGGGAATCACCAGGACAAATATCATCGCCGCCTGCACATCCACCGTAAATGCCATCACCATGGCTCCAAACACCACAAAAGGTGACCGGAGGAACAGCCGAAGCACCATATTGATCCCGGTCTGCACCTGATTAATATCGCTGGTCATTCTGGTAATCAGGGTCGAGGTCCCCACTGTGTCGATCTCCGTATAAGATAAATGAGAGATATGAGAAAACAGGTCATTCCTCAGGCAAGAGGCCGTAGATACCGCCGCCTTGGCCGCGAAATACTGGGCGGTCAGGGAACAGGCCAGGCCGATGATGCCTAAAAGGATTAACAGCCCTCCCATCTGGAAAATATATCCTGTATCCTGGTTTCGGATCCCCACATCGATCATATTGGCCACTACCAGCGGAACGAACAGCTCGAAGCTAGCCTCCAGCATTTTAAATAATGGCCCCATAATGCTTTCCAGCTTGTAATGGGACAGATAGCTTAACAGTCTTTTCATTACACCTTCCTCGTGTTCTGTTGAATTATTTTTCGTGTTTCATAAAATTTCCTTTCCAATTTTAGCACAGCATGAATTTTCCTTCAATCCCCTATTTCACAGCCGTTGCCTTTCATGCCTGTGAATCGTGGCCATTTGTATCTGCGGATCATGTCCCCTGTGCCTGAGGCCATAGGCGAAAAGGGCATCTCCCTCCGGGAAACGCCCTCTCCTTTTCTGCCTGTTATCTGGTATAATCTGATGCGCTCTTGCCTGCAATCCGTCCGAATACTACGGTATCGGTCAAGGCATTTCCGCCTAGACGGTTGGTCCCGTGGATACCTCCCGTTACCTCGCCTGCGGCGAAAAGGCCAGGAATCACATTACCTTCCTTATCCATTACCTCTGCGCTGGTGTTGATCTTTACGCCGCCCATGGTGTGGTGAACAGTTGGCACACGTTCTGCCGCGTAGAACGGTCCGTTGTTAATTCCATTATTCACCTTGTCTGTATCCGTAAAGAGCACACGGCCAAATTCGTCCTCCTGGCCTTCTAAGTCTCCCCCCTGGCAATGACGGTTATACTCTTCCACCGATGCCACCAGGTTCTCGGCCGGCACATTAATCTGTTCTGCCAGCTCCTCCAGGGTCTCCGCCTTGTAAGCCCGTCCTGCCTCTACTAGAGAGCTGATGGTCTCATTAAAGTTATTTACCTCTTCCCCAGTGGGATAGGTATCACTGTCCATAATAATGTACATGGTGGTATCCGTCTGTTCAAACAGTGCCAATGTCATCTCATCCCGGCGTCCGCCCTCATTGACAAACCGATTACCATCTTTATTCACAAAAATGCGGCTCTCTACTGCATGCTCAATATTTCCGGACAAACTTCCGGTCTTCGGATCCCCTAGAGGAAGCAGCTGGATATTCCCCATCTGAATCAGGTCCGCGCCGATAGCCTCCGCCATCAGCATACCATCACCGGTGATGGCCGGTGTATTGGTGGAGGGAATAGTCTCATCAAGCGTAGGCCACAGGTTGGTCTCCTTGTTATATTTCTCCCGCATCTCTACATTCTGTCCAAAACCGCCGGTAGCCAGAACCACGCCATTATTTGCTTTTGCCGTCACCTTGTTCCCAGTCTCGCCGGTACACTCTACTCCCACAACTGCGCCATCTTCTACAATGAAGCTCTCCGCCGTTGTGTTATACTTCATAGTGATGCCATCGTGATCTTCCATGTAGGCCTTATACGTCTTAAAGAAGCCGGAGCCCTCTGGTTCTACCGGCTTATGAGCACGCTCATACATGCCGCCGGTTACGGTAAATACCCCTGGCTGGAACTCCATGCCCAGCTCCTTTAACCACTCAACACCGTCCCATGCATTCTCAACCAGAGTGCGCACCAACTCCGGATCGCCCTGCTGGTCACCGCCGTTAAAGGTCTGCTCATAGTGGAAATCAACACTATCATTTCTTGCCAGGGCCGTCTCACTGCCATCATCAACTGCATTCAGCGCACCGCCGGCCAGCGCAGTATTGCCGCCCATATTTCCAGTCTTCTCAATAACAATTACGCTCTTGCCCTCCTGGCTGGCAGTCACCGCCGCTGCCATACCAGCGCCGCCGGCCCCAATCACAACCACGTCCGCGGTCAGCTCTTCGTCCTCTGCTGCCACAACCTCCGGCTTAACCGCTTTTAGCGCCTCAACATCTCCTCCTGCCTGCTTCACACAGTCCGCTACGCCATCCAGGATCGCCTGGCTTGACAGGGTAGCTCCTGCCACAGCGTCAATACCCAGCCCTTGGAGCTCGATGATCTGATCCGGCAAAGATTCGCACACCGGCTCACCGATCCCCGGCGTCTCCTCATGATCCAGCTCAATGGATTCAATGGCATCTGCAGTAAAGGTTACGGTCACCGTCATCTCCTTCATGCCCGTCACCGTAGCGCTGTAGGTCCCTGGGGTGTAGGCCCCTGCCTCCTCCGCTTTGGTCTCTGCCGCTGTAGTTGTTTCCACTGCTGTTGTTTCCGGCGCAGCTGTCTCTGCTGGCTTGCTCTGGCATGCTGTCGCGGAGCCGGCCAAGATAGCTGCCATCATAAGGGCAGCAACACGTTTGTAACTTTTTTTCACTCGTTTCCTCTCCCTTCATAATAAAAAATATTTGTGCGCTAAGTTAACAGTGTTAACCTTGTTAAAATTTTATCATCTTGTAACCAATTATGCAAGTACTTTTTCCTGATTTTCCTCTATATTTTAATCTATTCGATCATGTACAATAACCCTCTTGCTCTGTAAAGCAAGGGCAATGGCGCAAGAAGGCCAAAATTCTGCCTGAGCAGCAGCTTCAGCAGGGCAAAACCGCCGTCAATCGTTAACCCGTAATCCTCCGATATCTGAAGCAAATAGACGTGTAGGAACAATTAACGATTTATTTGTCACTATAGTTCAATGATTATCTCATATTTATCATCAATAAGAATATAGTTTGCGTTATTTTTTTGAGCGCGCGTGAAAAACCGCGCGTTATCCTCTACAACATTTTCCAAAGTACACCATTTATCATCTAAACGATTTTCAATAATACTCGCATATCTTTTTATACTGGCAAAATGATTTCTTATATAATTCTCACTCATTACAAGACAGAAGTATCGAATATGATCAAGGTATTCCTTTTTAAAATCCTTAGACCAATCAAAAGGAATATAGCAGCCCTCAACCGTAAGATTTTGTTTATTTTCTACAGCGGTTTTGATCATCTCACGAACAATGGGCCATAAATAATCTGTAAGTTCATTATCATCTTCAGGTGTGAGCCGGGTGTAGCCACTGCGGATTAAGCCCATTTTCAAATGGTCTATTGATAAATATGGATATTGATATTTTTCAAGTAACTTTTGAGCAAGTGCAGTCTTACCTGTGTGCGAAGCGCCAGTTATCAATACAATCATTGTTTTTCTCCTGTCTTACAGAACCTCAGTTATCGTTTACTATTTCTGTCGCCCGCCAGCGACACACCAAAGCAGGAACGCTGAACAAGTATCCTGCTTTTTCTATGCTGCCGTTAGGACAACAGTCCCCGTGCCATTCCCCATAAGAAAAAATCCTATCCGTTAACTTAAGGATGATTTATCGCTCGATAATTCTTTTGGATGTTTCACACGATAATTTCCATACCATCATAGGCAAATAAAATATTGTCAAGTTCCCTTTCTCGTTCTTTGTAATAACCATATGATTTTCCCCATATTTCATCAATATGTGTAACGATAATCTTCTTGATTCGATAATCGTTTTTTAGTTTTATCACTTCATCCAAAGTTAATATTTCATCTTTTAATGGCGTATCCATAAGTTTTGTTCCATCATTTAATATGCCATCATCAGAAACCATGCTGATAATCAAAATATCTGCATCAAAATATAAACGATTATGTTCAAAAGGTTTCGGATTACAGCAGGCATAGATAACCTTTTTTTCCTCCTCTTTTATAACATAAAAAGTGATATTTTTACTTGGGTTATTGTTTATCAGGTCTATGTCAATATTATCTATTTTTATATGTGATGTTTCATTAACGGAAATACAATGAAGAACGTCACCATAGTATTTAAAGCAGTCACAATTCATTTGATTTATATCTTTAATGACCTCTGAAAGAGCATAAAAACCAATAGGCATACTTGTTCCTTTGATAAAGTCGCAGCCTATTTTTTCGACAATCCTGATACCCCTGACATGGTCTGGGTCACTATGGGAAATGGAAAGGTGTTTTACCTCCGTTATTCCTTGTCTGTTGCAAGCTACCGCAATATCTTCAGGTGTGTCTATCAGCATTTTTATGTCGTCAATATACAGGCTTGGCCCTAGCCGTTCATACCTGCCGCCCTTTCGTCTGGCTTCTTCACAGATTTTACATTTACAGAATGAACTCGGAATAATCGACATGCCACCGCTACCAATAATTTTTAATTTCAAAGCTTTCCCACCACCTTATTTAATCGAAAGTTTTCACCAATATTTTTCTTATTTCTTTTATTATTCTGGAAGGTGTTTCTTTATCCATAGGCATAAGTTTACTGTATATCCTTACCCCTTGATACGAAAACACAATTAAATCAAATACTGCGGAAATATCCACTTCATTAAATTCATACCTGTTCATCCCGTATTGTATTAGCTTCTTCCATGTATTTGCTGAAATTAAATATTGTTCATATAACGTATTTTTCTGATTTGCAATATCACCATTGCTAAAATACTCATAAATTGCCATACTTAACGAAGACTGGCTGTCAAGCATTTCATTCTCGTACTTGATTAAAATTTCATCCAAAATCGCTACTGCCGAATAATTTTGTTCTATTTTTAGTTCAATCTCATTCTCCTGCCCGCTGGTCATATCCTCAATAATCTCCTGAAAGATTTGACGTGTACTTTCGTAATGGCAGTACAACCCGCCTCTGCTTATTTTTGCCCTTTCGCAGATATCCTTCATTGTCACTTGTTTAAAACCTTTTTCGGTAAATAAAGAACATGCACATTTCTTTATTTGTTTTCTTGTTTCTTGTCCTCTTTTATTCATAGGCAATCCTACTTTCCGACATGTATGTCTGAAAATATTATACGACACATATGTCTGAAAGTCAATAAAAAGCGGTAGAGATTTCTCCCTGCCGCTCATACCAGCCCCATATTTTCCTCCAGATCCTGGTAAATACGTCCCTGTATATCTCGTATTCCCTCGTCAGAATCACTGCCTTCTAACAGAAGGTGGTTTGTAATGACAAATGCTGCCCCATAAGCCAGCGCCTGAAAGTTAAAATAATATCCTTTGTAATGCTCCTCCGGTATATGCTTCTCCTTACAATACCGCCAGAACTGCTCCGCCATCTTTCGAAAGCTCCGCCATTTTCGGATACCGGCTTGTTTCTCGTCAATGGTATTCCAGAAGGACTCATTGAGCAGAAAGGGATTTTCACACAGATATCGGATGTATGCCACATTCATCTCTAAATGGGCTTCTTTATAATTTCCCCTCTGCCTAGCTTCAATTTCCTCCATTGTCTGATATAAAATCTCATCCAGCCGCTTTGACATGGCTAAAAATAGCTCCCGCCGTCCATGGAAATACTTAAAAGGCGCCGCGCAGGACACATGGCAGGCTTCTGCCACTGCCCTGGCTGAAAATCCTTTCATGCCATTGGCGCGGATCTGCCGTATCCCTTCTTCTACCAGCTCTGTCTCCAAATCTCTTCCTGTCTCCCGCATACTAAAACCCTTTTTCTTTTCTGATTTTCATTCTTACATCCTACCACAAATAAAGGTTGAAAACAAGCTTCACTCCATTTCTCCATTGCCGGATATCTGCCTTCATGGTACAATGAAAAATATCTTGAGAAAAAGGAGTTCCAGACTATGCACAAAAATGACATCATTATCATCCACGGTACGAATTATAAAGAAATGGCAATCCAGGTTTTCGAGCAGGCAGATGTGGCCGGGGAGATTGGCGATACCAAAAAGTCAGTGGCCTTAAAGCCTAATCTGGTGGTAGCAGCCCACCCCTCCGGCGGAGCCACCACCCATAGCGAGCTGCTGGCAGGCGCCATTGAGTATCTCCAGGCCCATGGATTTTTTCATCTCTCCATCATGGAAGGTTCCTGGGTAGGTGATGTTACCACCTCTGCTTTCTCTGCAGCAGGTTATCAGGAAATCTCCAGAAAATACAATGTCCCCTTAATTGACCTTCAAAAGGACAGCTATACCTCTTACGAGGCAAAAGGCATGAAAATCAACCTCTGCAACAAAGCGGCAGCTGTGGACTATATGATCAATATGCCTGTACTAAAGGGCCACTGCCAGACCACGGTCACCTGCGCCCTGAAAAATAACAAGGGAATCATCCCCAATGCAGAAAAGAGGAAGTTCCACACCATGGGGCTTCACAAGCCTATTGCCCATTTAAATGTGATTGCTCCCAATGATTTCATTCTGGTGGACAATATCTGCGGTGATCTGGATTTTGAGGAGGGCGGAAACCCGGTAACCATGAATCGGGTCCTTGGTTTCAAAGATCCTGTGCTCTGTGACAGCTATGTATGCGACTGCATGGGCTATTCTGTGGATGAAGTTCCCTATATCCGCATGGCGGAGCAGCTAGGCGTGGGAAGTACGGATACCGCCCATGCCAATTTCATATACTTAAATGAGGATCAGGCTGAAAAGGGTAAGTTTAAGATGACTCGCCGGGTACAGAACCTGGCCCGATACGCGGATCCCAAGGATGCCTGCAGTGCTTGCTATGGCTCCTTAATCTATGCTCTGGACCGATTAAATGACACCGGTCTGCTGAAAAGAGGACTTCCTCTCATCTCCATCGGCCAAGGTTATAAAGGGCAGACTGGAGAGATTGGCGTTGGGCAATGTACCTGCGGTTTTTCCAGATCCCTGAAAGGCTGCCCGCCGAAAGCCGTGGATATAGTGGCTTTTTTAGAAGAAAACTGGATTTAACCGATACAATGAATCCGAAATGCAGGAAAGGATAACCCTTAGATATGATAGAATTTCTCCTTCATGTTATACGGCTGAAGAATAAATATACCCGAGATGAAATCCCTGTTTACGCCGCCCAGGCATCCTTTTTTATCCTGCTGTCCGCTGTGCCCTTTATCATGGTGCTTTTAACCATCATTCAGATGATCCCTTCTGTATCAAAGTCGGATCTTCTGTCTCTTTTGGTATCCATTATGCCGGAAATGCTGAAGTCCACCATGGTTTCTGTTATTGACGACCTGTTTACCAAATCACCGGGAAAGATTCTCTCTGTCACCGCACTGCTTGCCATCTGGTCAGCCTCCAAAGGGATGCTGAGCATGAACCGGGGATTTAACCGCATTTTTCAATGCCAGGGCAGGAGGGGGTATCTTCTGTCCCGCCTGGTCTGCACCGGTTACACTATCCTGTTTATTGCCGCCTGTGTAATGTCTTTAGTGCTTCTTGTCTTCGGAAACTCCCTGCAGAATCTGATTTTGCGGATTTTCCCTGTATTAGGAAATATCACTCTGTACATTATCAGCTTCCGCACCCTGTTGTCCCTCGCCATCCTGACCATCATCTTCGCCGGACTCTACACTGTAATTCCAGATAAAAAGCAGGCCCTGCGGTTCCAAATTCCCGGCGCTATATTTTCCACCCTGTGCTGGATTGGGTTTTCCTTTGTTTTTTCTATTTATTTTAATAATTTCAGCAACTATTCCTACATGTATGGGAGCCTGACAGCCATTGTTCTTCTGATGCTGTGGCTGTATTTCTGTATCTGTATTTTGTTTTTGGGGGCGGAGATCAATTACTTTTACGCAAAAAGACAGAGTGGGCAAATCACATAAGTCCCATTCTGTCCGTTTATGCTTTCCCTTTCTTTCCAGATTCTAACTGGATATTCTCTTCCGTCACTTCAAATACTAATCATGTCTGGGATGCGTATCCATTATCTTTTCCTGCACCAGACGCCTATAAACAGCGAATGTTCCGTAAGCAGAAAGACAGGAGAACTTATGAAAGCAAACCCCCCGATCCATCTCGTGCACCGCCGCCCTCTCATTCGGCCAATGACCCACCATTTTTTAGACCTGGCTGCCTATGTCTGCATTCCCATTCTTACCATATCCTTCGTAAAAGGAAGTAATTGGTTTACCACCAATTTTTCTGTATTAGGCAATGGGCTTCAGCGAAAGAATGCGTTTGTTTTCTGGGGGCTTTTCGTCGGAATTTATTTCTTTATCATCCTCCAGATCATCTGTCGGTTCCTGCTTCCGCCTCCAAGGGAGCTTTTTCTCATCCCACTATCCCTGTTGTTGTTAACCTGTGCCATCACCACGCCTTATCTTCCCGGACAATTTCCGCTTAAGTCCTATTTCCATGTTGCCTTTGCTTTTCTGTCCGCCATATGCCTTTCTCTCTTTTTAATTCTCCTGACCTGGAAATTATCTCGGCTCTCCCCAGATGATTTTCATCTTTATCTGGTGGGCTTAATCCTGATACTTTTATGTAGCGCCTTTCTCCTCCTGGCTGCCGGAATCGTCAGCAGTGCCCTCGAGATCTTCTTCACCCTGTCCGCATCCTTATTCTGCCGAAGGCTGGAGCGGAAGTTAAGCCAGCTTTCCTGCCGTCTAAGCTAAGCGAAAATGCCAGAGCTCTCAAACCAGCATCCCCTTACCAGCCTGCACTGTCTAAACTAATTGGAAAAAATAAAGGATAATTTCCAATTATCCTTTACAATGAATGTTTCTTCTGTTATACTTCTCTTAACAGGGAGCGGTGGCAAGCCCGCCCTCCTTGTTATATCCCTGCCTGTTATACAGGCCTTTTTTATGCAATATCCAGGTGCTTTTTGATTTTATTTACATCCATGCGCAGACTGACAATTTCCAGTTCCATCTTTTCCCGTTTGTATTCCATCTGCAACGCTTTAGTCAGACTCTCTTTCAGAAAATCATGGCCTTCGCCTATGATATCAATCTTTCTACTAATCTCATTTTCCAGCATAAGCTGAGTGGCCACCGCCGCATCAAAAGCTTTATTTGCTGTCGCTTCCGCTCTTTCCGCCGCCTCTGCTGCACGGTTCGCTGTCGCTTCCGCCCTTTCCGCCGCCTCTGCTGCACGGTTGGCCGTCGTTTCCGCTTTTTCTGCTGCCTCCACTGCACGGTTCGCTGTCGCTTCCGCCCTTTCCGCCGCCTCTGCTGCACGGTTCGCCGTCGTTTCCGCTTTTTCTGCTGCCTCCACTGCACGGTTCGCTGTCGCTTCCGCCCTTTCCGCCGC
>CATJIO010000070.1 GCA_949740725.1 uncultured Lachnospiraceae bacterium
CGGCGCTGCACCGGCTTTAACCCATCCCGCGCGTCGGGTATGGCTCTAGCCGTAATCACGCTCATGGAATAATTCATGTAGCTTCGCTGCATTTCCTCCGAATATTCTGTCTTGATAATCTTTTCTGCCATAACTTACTCCTGTGATCGATTGATATGATGGCGGTTACTGTTCACGGCCAGTACCCCAAAACCCTTTGGTAAGTAGGGCGGGGCGAAAGGCCGCCGGATTGACTACGCGTCAATCTCCGCCTCATCTGCGTGGTCATAGATAAACTGCCTTCTGGGCCCCACCTCACTGCCCATGAGCATCTGGGTGATCTCCGAGGCCATCCGGCCATCCTCGATCTCCACCTGCTTTAATACCCGCCGTTCCGGGTCCAGGGTGGTCTCCCACAGCTGATCCGCGTCCATCTCTCCAAGGCCCTTATACCGCTGCAGTGTGAATTCCCCGGTGTGATTTTTCCGATAGCGCTCCAGCTCCTTCTCGTCATAGAGATACTGCTCGTTTCCCTTCTTGGGGATCACCTTAAACAGAGGGGGCATGGCGATATACACATGGCCCTCCGTAATCAGCTCCGGCATGAACCGGTAGAGAAAGGTGAGGAGCAACGTGTCGATGTGGCTTCCGTCCACATCCGCATCGGTCATCAGGATAATCTTGTCATAGCGGAGCTTGGTGATGTCAAAATCATTGCCATATCCCTCGGAAAAGCCGCAGCCAAAGGAATTGATCATGGTCTTAATCTCTGCGTTGCCCAAAACCTTGTCCATGGAAGCCTTCTCCACATTTAAGATCTTTCCCCGGATAGGAAGGATTGCCTGATACTGGCGGTTCCTGGCGGTCTTGGCGGATCCTCCGGCGGAATCTCCCTCCACGATGAAGATCTCGCACTTAGAGGCATCCCTGCTCTCGCAGTTGGCCAGCTTTCCATTGCTGTCAAAGGAAAACCTGGACTTAGTCAGCATGTTGGTCTTGGCCTTCTCCTCCGCTTTGCGGATCTTGGCCGACTTCTCCGCGCAGCCAATGACCCCTTTCAGCACCTCTAAATTCCGGTCAAAATACCGCTGCAACTCATCGCCAATCACCGTATTCACCGACTTGGCCGCGTCCGCGCTGGCAAGTTTGGTCTTGGTCTGCCCTTCGAAGATGGGATCCGGGTGCTTCACCGCCACCAAAGCAGTCATGCCGTTCCGGGTATCAGCCCCGGTAAAATTAGAATCCTTTTCCTTCAATATACCCAGCTCCCGGGCATAGCTGTTAATCATAGCGGTAAACCGGGTTTTAAAACCGATCAGGTGGGTGCCCCCCTCCTGGGTGAAAATATTATTGCAGAAGCCCAGCACATTCTCCTCAAAGGCGTCCACAAACTGGATGGCTACCTCCACCTCCACCTGGTCAGCGCTTCCCTTAAAATAAATCACGTCGTGAACCGGCGTCTTCCCGCTGTTGAGCTCCTTGACGTAAGCCGCGATTCCCTCTGGCTCGTGGTATTCCACCTGCTCCTCTTCCCCAGGCCTTAAGTTGGCATAGTGTATCCTTAAAGCGGGATTTAAGTAGGCAGTCTCATGAAGGCGGCTCTTCAGCCACTCCGCCTTAAACCGCGTCTTCTCAAATATCTCCGGATCCGGAGTGAAATTAATCCTTGTCCCAGTCTCCTTGGTCTTCCCCACCACTGGCAGAAGGCCGTTTTCCAACTCCACCACCGGGATTCCCCGGGCATAGGCGTCCCTGTGGATAAAGCCGTTTTTGCAGATAGTGACCTCCATCCGTTCAGACAGGGCATTCACCACCGAGGATCCCACTCCGTGGAGACCGCCGCTGGTCTTATAAGCCTCATTGTCGAACTTTCCTCCGGCGTGAAGGGTGGAAAGGACCACCCGCTCCGCGGTCATCCCCTTTTTATGCATCTCCACCGGAATCCCCCGTCCATTATCCCGAACCGTACAGGAGCCGTCTGCCTCCAGGGTCACCCAGACATCACTGCAAAAGCCCGCCAGATGTTCGTCCACGGAATTATCCACAATCTCATATATCAGATGGTTTAATCCCTTAGTCCCCACCCCTCCGATATACATACCCGGACGCTTCCGCACCGCCTCCAGACCTTCCAGAACTGTGATGCTGTCTGCATTGTATTGTGCCTTTGCCATCTTAATCCTCCATCTATTTCTGCCTGTCTTCCTCTGCCGCTGGCTGAATATCTGCTTCCTTTTTGTCCACTCTATATTTATGAAGCTGCAGCGGCCATCTTTCCTATTTAAACATAAAATGCACAAGATTTCAAGAGGGATTTCCAATGAAATCGAACATATGTTTTTAAAAGGCCGTTCCACCATGATAAAAGCCGGGTAACTGTTTCCAGATTCCCGGCTTTCTATAATTATTGTTTAAGTTGATCTTATCCCATACAAGGATGGCAGTGCCCATAAGCATCCATGCAGTCCTGCTGTGGATCCTTCATACAGAGATGGACGCTTGCCTTTTTAAAGGTCATGGGAAGGGCCAGAATATTCGGGTTCTCCCCCACGTATTTCTTCTTCGCATCCTCCAGCGCCTCTTCAAAGGTTGCCCGGGTTTTTAGCCCCATGCCTCTTGCATAGCCAGGCTCCTGGGCTCCTACGATATAAATAGCGCTTGTATTCATCTCCGCGATATGTCCGCAGGAAATCATGCTGAAGCCATGGAATGGGTGGAATGCATTGGTAAACCGATACTTACGGATGTACTCTTCATTCGTTGCAAAATATTCTCCATACCGGTTCATATCTGGCAGCGTATCCATATAATCATGCTGGAACAGCTCATACATCTCCCGCAGATACGGCCATTTCTCGTCATGGAAGAAGCCGTTGCACAGAGAGGAGCAAAGGATAACGCAGTGATCGCTCATAATCCGTTTGAAGCGGAGCACCTGGGCGCTCAGCGCCTGCATCATCATGATGGGATTGGTGCCCATGCCGTCTCCGTAATGGAATTTCTGAGGCATTCCAAAAACAAGGACATCATACTTTTTCTCCGCCCAGTGGACATACGTCCTCTTATCCGCCATCTTCCAGCTAAGGGGCATCATCTCCTTCCCATAACCAGAGTAAATGGCGATCTGTCTGGAATCGGTGTCTAAGACCGCATCACAGCAAAAGAAGGGATGTCCCATCTTTTCTTCCATGTGAAGGCTAATCTCGTCAAATTTTGTGCGCATCAGGCTGCTTCCATTTACCGGCGTAAAATCCGCTCGATGCATTACCGCAGGCACATGATGGCTGGCGATGCTTCTCCAGTTGGTAATTCCCGTTGCGCTGTGCTTATATCCGCCGGAATACCCGCCATACGGATTCCCCTGGACATGGCCGATTAAGATCGGAAGATCACAGTCAAATACATACTTGTTCATCGAAACCGGATCTCCCCTTCGGGTCGTTCCCAAGTCAATCATGTGATCCGGATCCTCGCTGTCATGGCTGATGATCTGGCCGCTTGCCCAAAACTCCTGGAATAGTTCTGGACCGAAAATTGCTTTCGCATCCGATTCTGTACTTCTGGGATGAAGACCATTGGAAATAATGAACAGAATATCCTGCTTTTCCACGCCTGCGCTGTACAGCTCCTCCAGGATACAGCGAATGCTCAGCTTCCTGTGGCTGGTGGGCTGCTCTCCACCCTTTACCCGATCCGGCACAACAATCGTCACTGTGCTTCCCTTGTGAGCCAGCTGAGAAAGGCACGGCATGCCGATGGGATTGGCCAGACTTTCCAGGTATGCGTCTTTTAACCTATCCTCCGGGATATATTCCGGATCCTTCACCGTCTCGCCTGGAATAAAAATGTCTGTATTATCAGGAAGCTCTGCCCCCATAGTTCCATGCCCATATTCAAATTCTAACCGCATTCTGGTTCCTCCTTCATCCAGGGTCATATTTATCCTAATCTTATTTATGCTGTTACCGCACTCATATATTGTTCAATAATCTCTAAATACTCCTCCGGGTAAAATCCAATCTCACCCTGGAACCGGGTCAGCGCGATCAATCCCCCGTCAATTTCCTGGATGGACGCCAGCATTTTGGCATTATCCTGCTTTAACCCGCCGCCATAAACAATATCCATCCCATTTGTTTTTTCTTTTACAAACCTTGCGATCTTAGTGATGTATTCTTTCCCGGCCGGAGTCTTTCCCGGTCCAATAGACCATATAGGTTCATAGGCAATGACCACTTTGGAGCAATCCACATCCTTTAAGCCAATCTCCAGCTGCTTTCCTAAAACCTCCTGCCACATTGCCTGTTCTTCGCTGGTCTCTCCGATACAGTAGAGAACCTTCATCCCTCTAGCAATGGCATTCTCCACCTTGTGCCTTAAAATCCGGTTCACCGCGTCTGTATCTGTCACATTTGCTTCCTTCAAAATCCCTGACAAAAGATTACGCTCTTCACAGTGGCCGATGATCCCCATCCTGCCCCCCGCCGCCGCCATAGCCGCTGCCGGGCGTTCGGTGGTAAATGCCCCAAAATTACCTCCTGGCTGCACATCCATCCAGAATACGCTCTGGCAGCCAAGCTCCACAGGACTGTCCTCACATCTTGCGGCCATTGCCCCCATCAGATGCATTTCCGGAAAAAACATGGTAAACTTCACATCCGTCCCAGGATATTTCATTAATTGTTTCTGGGTATTTTTTACAATATATCCGCCCCACTCCCGGATATCTGCGATACTGTTAACGCCCCCCAGTTCTCTTGGAACGTCAAATCGTTTTAAATTTAGAAAAATGTGCTTCATGTTTTCGATTGTTCCTCCCAGCAGCGCTTAAAATCGAGAAATCCCGGCAGTTCTGTCCCGATCAGAGGTCTGCACCATTTCACAAATTCCTCTGTCACATCATTTCCCCGGTCATTGATATAGGTTTCCGGAAGTGTTTTTTCCAAAAGCATCACCTGCTTAATGGGAATTTCCATGGTATGTATGCGGTACGAGCCGTCCTCCGTCTCTTCCCGCTGAAACCCTACCATTACCCCAGTGCGACCTTTTATTGCCAGGCGCAGAGCCTCCCGCCCTGCCAGCTGCGCTTCCTCCCGATCCACCGGCGACTGCCATGGAATCGATGATCTGCCGCAAAGTCCCGGCTTCTCACTTCTCGCTTTAATTCCCAGCCGTTTTACCACCAAATTAGCCAGATGCGCGCTTACGTCTCCGTAGTAAACCGCCCGGTCTGTCTTGAAGATGGGATCCACGATAGGCTCCCCGTCCTCTCCTTTCAGACCCTCGCTGGCTACCACTACCACGCCACCCAGACGGTGATACAAATCCTCCACATCCTTTAGGAACTCTTCCTCATGGAATGGGCGCTCCGGCGTGTAGATCAAATGCGGCGCATCTCCCGCCTTTTCTCTGGCAAGGGCTGAGGATGCGGTAATCCATCCGGCATTTCTTCCCAATGCCTCAATCACACATACGTGAATGGGAAGGGCCTTCACATCTGCCGCCACCTCTTTCACCGAAGCCGCAAGGTAACGGGCCGCGCTGCCAAAGCCAGGGGTGTGATCCGTAATGGCAATATCATTGTCAATCGTTTTCGGAATCCCTACTACTCGGATCTCCTCATAGCCTGCCTTCATACATGCATGATAAATCTTCCCGCAGGTGTCCATGGTCCCGTTTCCACCGTTGGGCAGAAGATACTTGATCCCGTATTTCTCCATAATGGCAGGGATACGCTCATACTCCTCTTCGGCCACCGGATATCGGGAGGAGCCGATAGAACTGCCCGGCGTCTGAAGCAAAAGGGCCAGCTTTTCTTCTTCGAATTCGGACAAATTTAACAGCCTTTCCTTTATGATCCCTTCCATCCCGCCGATGGCGCCGTAAACAGCCCCGATCTCTGCATAATTTTCTGCCTCCCGGATTACCCCGTAAAGAGATGCGTTCATCACTGCCGTCGGGCCGCCTCCATGGACGACTAACACATTATCGTTCATTTTCTCTGTAAAACTCCTTCATTTCTTCCAATGTTTTGCACTGGACAAGGGGAGCTTTTCCATAAGAGCCAAACTGGACAATCAGCGTTCCCACAACTTCCTTGACTCCCCGCTCAATGCAGTCGGTAATCGCAGCTACATCGCTGTTTGGAATCCGTCCAAACATAACCGTGTCCATAATCGGCGTGAGAAACACCCTTGGGTCAAATTTCTCCCGGTTTTCTTCTAACAGACGGTATATCTCTCCCACTTCCCCGCTTGTACGAAGGGAGCTGTGAGCCTGGAATAATTCCTTCATATTTCTTGTTACCGCCAGACGAATATCTGTGTCTACATTGATTTTATTGATTCCACATGCGATTGCTTCCTTCAGCTCTTTCATGGAGATGCCGCCGGTATTGTTCAATTCTCCGCCCAAAGCGTTGATTTCCTCCACAATATAGGCCGGTACAGTAGAAGATCCATGGGATACCAGCCCCCCGGTGATTCCTTCATGATTCATGCATTCCCGGATAGCACTGGGAATCTGGCAGCGCAGCTTTACATCTTTCCCCTTAGAAGCGCCGTGCATGGTTCCGTAAGAGATTGCCAGGGCGTCCACCCCGGTTTTTTTAAAGAATTCAATGGCCTTTAAGGGATTAGTGTAGGTAGAATCCGCCGCAAATACGTGATCCTCCACCCCCGCCAGAACCCCGAGTTCCCCTTCTACGCTGACTCCCCGCTGGTGGGCATAGCGTACCACTTCACGGGTCAGCTCCACATTTTGGTCAAAGGGAAGGGAAGAACCGTCAATCATTACGGAAGTATAGCCTCCGTCAATGGCTGCCTTACAGGCTTCATAGTCCTTTCCGTGATCCAGATGCAGAACCACCGGGATAGAAGCGTTTTCTCCATAGGTCCTCACCGCCTCTGCGATCCGCTTCGCTCCTCTCTTCTTATCTTCCAGGGTGGCATGGACGAAATCCGTGCATCCTCCCATAAATCCATTGGCTAAATCTGCTCCCTGCAAAATCGCCGGGGAACGAAACATCTCATGGACCTCGATTACCGCCTTTGCCTGTGCCACAGCATTAACATTAAAGGCTCCCTGCCCGTAATGGTACTGGTTCGCTGCGTCAATAATTGGTTTCAATGATACAAGCGCCATTATGCTTTTCCCTCCGAGCCCGCCAGATGAATAATATCCTTAATATCCTCTCTTAACCGTGATTCTGCGTAGGAAGACAGCTTCCACGCATGACCCTGGTCCTTATTCTCTGCCAGTCCCTCTTTCAAATAGTGAATATAATTACAGCGTACCTGTGTTCCAAAATTAATTTTCGCCACGCCGCTCTTGATTGCCCGCCGCACCAGCTCTTCATCCATTCCCGTGCAGCCATGGAGCACAAAAGGAATCTCCGTAAACTTTCTGCACTGCTCCAATACTTCTACATGGATGTCTACCGGGCCCTGATAAAAGCCATGAGCATTTCCGATCCCGATTGCCAGGGAATCTGGGCTGCAGAGGGAGAGGAATTGCCTTACCACCTCTGGATCAGCTATATTCGACGCCCCTACCCTGCGTCCCTTATCGTCCAGACGCGCCAATTCCCCGATTTCTCCTTCCAGGGGGACACCAAATGCCCGGCAGGCTCTGGCAACTTCCTCCGTTTTTGCGGCGTTTTCCTCCACCGGAAGATTTGACCCGTCGAACATAATGGAAGTAAAGCCAATCTGCAGCATCTTCATGCAGCAGTCAAAGCTGTCCCCATGATCCAGATGAATTGCCACTGGTACAGATACCTGCTCTGCCATCCATTTGGCGGTCTGGTAAAACCAGTCATGTCCAGAGTACCCGCCAGTGCTTACATAATGGGCCAGAATCACCGGGGATTTTTCCTCCTCTGCCGCCATGCAGATGGCGCGGATGATATCGTAAGTACCTCCCTGGGTATTGATCGCCGGAACGGCGTAGCCACTTTCATAAGCTTTTTTCATCATCTCAGTGCTTGTTGTCAGCATGGTTTAGTCCTCCGAAATGTTCACAATCACCTTCAGATAATCTGACGGCGCCTGGATCATATCCTGAATCGTTTCTTCTACCTGGCTCAGCTTAATCTCCTTGGTAATAAATGCCTCTGTGGGGATCTTTTTTTCGTGAATCAGCCGTATCGCCTCCGGGAATTTCCCGTTAGAATTCCTGGAGGGGCAGACATCAATCTCCTTCTGCATCAGACGTACGGTATTTATGGCCACCGGGTTGTGGGGCCAGCCTACCAGGGCAATCCTTCCCCCATGACATACAAAATTGTGCATCTGCTCCAGGATGACGGGGGCCCCAGTACAATCGATCATGGCCTCTGGAAGCTTACCCTTTGTCACTTCCTTCAAATATTCCTGGACATCCCCTGATTGGGAATTAAAGGTATAAGGCACTCCCTGCTCCTTTGCGTAGTCCAGGCGTTCCTGGATCACATCCACTAGGATTGGGGCAGCGCCGTAATTGATGCAGGCAAAGGCGGCCATCAGCCCGATCACGCCGGCGCCAAAAACCACCACGTGTTCCCCGGCCTTTACTCTTGCCCTGGTCGCCGCATGTAGGCCGATGGTAAAGGGCTCTACCAGCGCCGCATGGCGAAAGCTTAAGTCATCTGGCAGCTTATAGAGAAGCTGGATTGGGTGAAGGAACTGCTCTGCCATCATCCCATCCTTATGAACACCGCACACGCGGATATCCGCGCAGTTATTAAACCGTCCCTCGGCACACATGTGACACTTGTTGCAGGGTACGTATGGTTCTAGCGCCACACGATCCCCCGCCTTTAATCCTTTGTCATTCTCTCCGATTTCTTCAATAATGCCCACGCCTTCATGGCCCAGACCATTGATTGGATAGCGCATGGTTGGATTCACTCCCCGATACGCAGTCACGTCGGATCCGCAGATCCCACACAGCTCCATCTTAATCACTGCTTGTCCGGGAGCCAGTCCGGGCTTCTCAAATTCTTTTATCTCAAGCTTTCCAGGTTCGTGGATACACAGTACCTTCATCACTCTTCCTCCTTGTCATTTTCCCGAATATAGTTCAGCGCATTAGGCATGATACCCGTATTCCAGCCGCCATCGGCAAAGATAATCTGTCCAACAATGTAGTTGGACTCCTCGCTTGCCAGAAAACAAGCCAGATTTGCCACCTCTTCCACTCGCCCGAATCTTCCAATGGGCGATACAGAAAGGATTTCCTCCTCATTGAGAATGCCAGTTCTTAAGGGCCTTTCCACCATCTCTGTGCGGATCCAGCCCGGTGCAATGGCGTTTACTTTAATATTATAAATGGCCCATTCTGCCCCCAGCTGCTGTGTCAGGAGATTGATTGCCCCTTTGGTGATCCCGTAAGGAACTCTCCCTACATTAATCATTCTTGTATTTCCGGAAGAAATATTGATGATGCTGCCGCCCCCGTCTTTCCTCATGTAACGCCCCACTGCCTGGCAGGTAAATACCGGAGCCTTCATATTGATATCAATCACCTCGTCCAGAGTCTCCTCAGAAAGCTTAAGGGTGGGACAAGGCCGCGCAATCCCCGCGCAGTTTACCAGGATATCTATATGGCCATATTGTTCATGAATCTTATCCGCCATTTCAAAGATAGCCTTACGGCTGCGCAGATCAATAGAATAAAAGCTGGCCGCCGGCCCGATTTCCTCTGCTGCTCTGGCGCCTTCCTCCTCCAAAACGTCAGCAATAATTACGGTTGCGCCTTCTTCTGCATACTTTTTCCCAATTCCAAATCCAATTCCTCTGGCGCCGCCAGTTACCAGCGCTACCTTTCCTTTTAATCGATTATGACTCATATTTACCACCATTTTATTTTATCGGTTATATCGTTACGGTATTCAATGAACCGGGGATCGGTAATATCCCTTGGCCTGGGCAGGTCGATCACAATCTCTTCTTTTATCTTTGCCGGCTTGTTGGTGAGAATCAATACTTTCTCCGCCAGGTAAACTGCCTCCTCGATATTGTGTGTGATAAAAATCACTGTGCTGCCCAGCTCCTTCCAAAGCCGGATCACCTCATCTTCCAAGTAAAAACGCATTTTTACATCCATCTGGCCATAAGGCTCGTCCATCAGCAGCAGATCCGGCTTCATGGCAAAGGAGCGCCCGATGATAATCCGTTGTTCCGCAGATACGGACAGCTCCCCAGGGTAGGAATTCCGAAACTCCTGAAGCCCCATGAGATCCAGGATCTGATTTACTCTCTGGTCAATCTCCTCCTTGGGCAGACGCTTGATCTTTAATCCATATGCAATGTTCTCCGCCACCGTCTGCCAGGGAAGGGCGCTAGGCTCCTGAAATACGAAGGAAATATTGTGCTTCTTCGGATCCGCAGGAACCCCATCGATGTATAAATCCCCTTCACTGGGCATGTGGATTCTGGTTAAACAATTTAAAAAGGTACTTTTTCCACATCCGGTAGGACCTACCACACAGACAAACTCACCTTTTCGGATGTTAAACGACATATTATCCAAGACCAGAAGATCTCCAAATCGCTTTGTGAGATTTTTCACTTCGACCTTCACTGGTCGGTTATCCTCTATTGGCATAGCTACCTCCTCATTCTCCCTTAGATTGATAAATCGGTATTATCCGAAATGATGGTGCGCAAGTGTAAAAATTCTTTACTTACCATATCTCTCGGCCGCGGCAAATCAATGGGGTAAACTTCCTTCACCTTTGCCGGACAATCGCTTAAGAGAATAATCCGGTCACCCAGATAACATGCCTCCTCAATATTATTGGTAACAAAAATAATGGTTCTCCGTTCCTTTTCCCAAATTTTCAGAAGATCCTCCTGCATCTGGTAGCGTGTCTGTGCATCCAGCTTGCCAAAAGGCTCATCCATAACCAGGAGCTTTGGATTCACCGCATAGGCCCTGGCTATGCCGACGCGCTGTTGCATACCGCCGGAGAGCTGCTTGGGATAATAATTCTCAAATCCCTTAAGTCCCACCAGCTCAATATAGTATCTGGCGATCTCTCTCCGCTTTTCCTTCTCCATCCCCCGGAATTTCAGTCCCAGCTCTACATTTTGAATCACCGTTTTAAAGGGCATTAATGCCAGCTTTTGGAATACCATGCCGATTTCCGGATTTAATCCGCTCCACTCCTCTCCGTTATAAAGAATCGAGCCTCCTGTCTGTTCCTCCAATCCGGACATAATATTTAAAAGAACTGTCTTTCCACAGCGCCCAGGACCTAAAATCACCAGAAATTCCCCGTCGTACACATCCAGGCTGACCTCCTCGATGGCTGTGAAATACCCCTTTTTTCCAAAGAAGGTTTTTGTGACATTCTTGACTTCCATTCGTTTACTTAATTGTTCCATGGGCACACCACCTTCTCAAGCTTTTGCAAAATGACCGATAACAGCGCTCCAATAATCGCGATGGTGATCACGGCAACCATGACCAGAGATAAATCGCTTCCCTGCCATCCCCTTGTTACCAGAGAACCCAATCCGGCATTAGCCCCCAGCATCTCAGCCGCCAGCACAGTGGTCCAGCCAGAGCTTACCGAGGTGCGGATGCCAGCAAAAATAGAGGGCAGCGCAGTAGGAATCACAATATCCTTTAATATCTGGCCGTTGTTTCCGCCGAAAATCTGGCCTACCTGGATATTAATCCGATCCACCAGCTCAATTCCTGTGGATGTATTGATCACCAAGGGCACAAAAGTACCGATAAATACCAGAAGGATTTTCGGAAATTCTCCAATGCCAAACCACATGATGATAATCGGAATCCAGGCGATAGGCGGAATGGGGCGGATAACCTCAAAAATACTTCCAAAAAATGCACGCGCTTTCCGATTCCAGCCAATCAGAATACCGAAGGATATGCCAAAGGCCCATGCCACCAACAGGGCAAGAAGCACTCGTTTTAAGCTGGCCCATGCATGTCCCAGCAGAGTTGTCTTCGCGATAGGCTTGGTAAAAGTTTTGATAAAACGGCTCCATACCGTGGCAGGCGACGGCATCAGATCTGGATGGGCGCCGGAAAATGCGATCCATCCTGCGACAATGAGCGCGATTGCCAGTACCGGCAGCCCCCAGTACAGGACGTTACGGATGGTTTTCTGTTTTCCATTTACTTGTTCCATTGTCACATCCTCCTAACGATTTACTTTCCAGCGAAGGAAATACTTCTCCGCACGGGAGAGAATCAGGGACAACACCGCTCCGATCGCTCCAATTACCACCATACCTACAATAACGATATCCGGCCTTGCCACAGTTCGACCAATCTGAATCATATAGCCCAGGCCTGCACTTGCCGCAAGCATCTCTGCCGCAACCAGGGTAGACCAGGAATTGCCAAGAGCCACACGAATGCCTGCAAATACCATAGGAAGGGAAGAGGGAATGCCAACCTTCCAGAAAATCTCATAGTTTGGCGCCCCGAAAGTACGCGATACATCGATTAATGTTTTGCTGGTCAGCTTGATTCCCGTATAGGAATTAATCACGCAGGGCACAAAGGCGGTAAAAAAGATAATCAACGCCTTTGCCTTTAAGCCAACGCCCATCCACACCACTACCAGTGGGATCCACGCAATCGGCGGAACTGGACGTACCAGTTCGAAAATCGGTCGGATAAACCGATCCGCGTACGTCCACCATCCCATCACAAGCCCCAGGGGAACGCCGATAATAATCGCGGACAGAAAGCCAGATAAGGCAACCTGAAGAGAAGCGAGAATATTGACACTCAGCACATTTCCATCTGGCGCTTTATTCCCCAGCTTAAAAATCAGGGTTTCCAGAATACTTGTAGGCGCGGGAAGCACCCGTTCATTTACCATCCCTGTCATAACCGCGGCCTGCCATATAAACAGCACCGTAAAAATACCTGCCGCACTCAGCAGAATATACTTCCTATTTTCCTTTTTTTGATTCTGGCGCCAGGACTGCAGCTTTGCTTCCAGATTTTGATTCTCATTCATACCGGCCGCCTCCTTCTTTTCTTCCCTCTTTATTTGGATTCACCCAACAGTTCCTTTAAAAGCTTATTATCCACATGTCCCTTAAATTTCTCGTCATCTCCTTCAGAATAATTTCCAACAGAGATAAAGAAATCCAATACACCAGCTAAGTTCTTATCCATCACGGTCATGTCTGAACCTTCCGCCTTATCTTCCATCATAGAAACCGCTTCCTGCAGAGAATAATACCGATCCGCCTGGATATATTTCGCCGCGATCTCCGCCTCCATGCTGCTTCCGTTTTCATCGCTCATGTCTACACAATACTGTACGGCTTTTTCCTGATTTTCCTTCATCCAGTCCAGGGACTTAAAGTAAACCTTCATGAAAACCTTCATTGCCTCATACTTAGTTTCATCTGCATAGCTATTCTTATTCGCCACAAAGCTGCACATTAAGCCAGAATCTACCAGCGGGCCGCTTGCCACTGCCGTATATTCATCGCTTTTCTCCAGCATCTTAAAGGTTCCGCCGGAACCGGTCAGCACGCAGGCATCGCCTTCGCCGGCAAGAAAGGCGCTGTAAGCGGTAGCCGGATCCATGGCAACAAACTCCACGTCATCCTGGGTCAGGCCAAAGCCTTCCAGCATTTTAATCAATACATACTGGGTAACGCTTCCTGTATTGCAAAGGATAGATTTTCCTTTCCATGTCTCCGCGCTTCCGTAGATCTGATCATTTAACACGTTATTTCCTGTTCCCGCTGCCACAATGTCCGAATCATTTCTGGCAAAAATATACTGTGTTCCATCATCCGTATTGCTGGAGCCCAGAACCTTTGCGTCATATCCCAGAACACCGGCAAATACGCCGCCCACTCCAGTACATCCGATGTCCCAGCCATCAGAGGACAGCGACTCCATCTGCACCGGCCCATTGGTAAACAAGATCTCTTCGATTTCCAGCTTTTCTTCTGCAAACCATCCCTCTTCCTGGGCAATATAAATCGGAAGGTAATTCAAGCTTCCGCCGATCCCTGAAACCGTCAGGGAATAGCCTTCATCCTTATTTCCCGATTTTCCGCATCCGCTTATCGCGCCTGCGCATAACGCTACTGCCAATCCGATCGCTACCATTTTTTTCATCTGTGAAATCCTCCTTATTCCTTGTTTTCTTTGACTCTGTTGCTTTGATTTTTGTGTTTCTCTCTGTCTTTTTTGTAATTTTGTCTGTATTTTTTTCTATTTTTCGTCTTAATATTATCATTTTAAACAGCAAAAAACAATAGTAGATTTACTCAAACGTTTGCTTTCTTGTGAAATTGTGATATAATATTTGCAAAATGCAATAGCAAGGCATCATCACGAAGGAGGAATTTTTATGACATTAAAGGAAATCGCCCAGGAAGCGGGGGTTTCTATCTCCACAGTATCCCGGGTGATAAACAATACCAACGCCCAGGTAGCCAGGCCAGAGGTCCGTGACCGCATCTGGGAGATCGTCCGGCGCACAGGATATACCCCCAACTCTGCCGCCCAAAATCTCAAGCGGGGGCAACCCGGGCTGAAAACAAACACCCATTCCCTTGCCTGTCTGTTTGCACGCACCCCCAATGCGCCGGATGATCCCTTTTTCTCATCCCTGGCTAAAAGTGTGGAAGTGGAAGCCTACAAACAAAATTACATATTAAAGCTGTCCTTCACCCCGCTGGATATCACCAGGCCGGAAACCTTCCGTCTGATTATGGAGCATGATGTGAACGGCATCGTTATCCTGGGACGCTGTGACAAGGCTACGCTGAAGCTGTTAAAGCAGCATTTCCATTACGTTGCCTACACTGGCTTAAATGGGATAGACGCAAATTTTGATCAGATTCTCTGTGACGGCTACGGCGCAACCTTCTGCGCCTTGGAGCATCTGATCCAGCTTGGCCATAAGCACATCGGCTATGTGGGGGAGACCATCTCGGAAAATCGCTATCAGGCCTACCGTTCCTGTATTGAGAAGCAGCAGCTACCCTTTGACAGCTCCTATGTGGCAGCCGCTCCCTTTTCCACCAATGGAGGCTACAAGGGCGCCCAAAAGCTATTAGAGCAGCAGCCAAAGCTTACGGCTATTTTCTGTGGAAACGACATTACCGCTATTGGCGCCCTCCGGGCCATAAAAGACAAGAAATTAAAAATCCCAAAAGATATTTCCGTCATCAGCATTGATGACATTGACATGGCCCAGTATTTGTCTCCCATGTTGACGACAGTGCACATTCCCGTAGAGGAAATGGGAAAAATGGCGGCAAAAACCCTCATTGACCGTATTAACGGCGGCCACACCCTTCCCATGAAGCTTCAGCTGCCCTACCATTTAGCCAAACGAGAAAGCTGTGGAAAGCCGCGGGCATAGCCTATCCATGGGCCGGGCTCTTGCGCCGGAGCGCTACGAAAATGAAAAAAGGCCGCTGAACATCCGACAGATACTATCGATTTTCAGCGGCGATTAAGATTAAAAGAAAAAGCAGCCTTAAGCAGAGCGTTCTTCCTTTAGCGAAACTGATAGATGTTGTAGGCACAGATCAGCAGAATCAGCATCATCAGGCCAAGGAACAGCCGGTTTACCGTATTCCCGTTTATTTTGCGATTAATCCTTCGTCCTGCCGCGCCTCCGGATATCCCGCCAAATACCATTAATCCCAAAAGACCTAGGTGAAACCCAGGTACTGTCCCAGAGATAAGGGTATGGCAAAGACTGGTAATTTGCGAGAATAAAATAATGTACAGCGAATTCTGCGCGGCAGTTTTCGTGTCCATGGAAAAAAAGAAGTAAAGCACCACAAGATTTATAGGGCCTCCGCCGATTCCCAAAAAAGAAGAACAAATGCCCAGACAAAACCCGATAGCCCCACAGGCAGTTTTGTTCGTCACATGAAAGGTTTTTATGGTGTCCTTCCGGATCGTATAGATCATGGTGCCAAAGGTAATCACCAGAAGGCAGGCCGCCTGGACTGCTCCCACCTGATCTGGATTTGCAGACAAATTAACTAGGAATTGGAACATCTTCTTACCCGCAGCGCCGCCGATGGCCGCTCCGATGGCAAGGGGCGTCCCTGTCCTCCTGTCCACCAGAGAGTCTCTGCTGAGTCCTGCCTTTACCACAGAATAGCAGGACATGGATAATACTGTGCATCCGGACAGAAAGCTGACTGCCGCCACATCGATAATGCCAAAGGCATCCAGCAGCGGCTTCATCAGCACGCCCCCTCCAATTCCACAAATAGCGCCCGCCACCGAGGCAGCAAAACTGATCACAAGAAACATTATGTACAGATAAACATTCATGATTCTCCCCCATCCTTCATGTGTTTCCTCAATTCTAGCATGTATGGAGAAAAAATCACGATAGTTTTTCCGCAAACGTTTGTCTAATCAGCGCCTGTATCCTCATGCTTAAGTCTGCTATACTGACTTATAGAAGCCCTGTGATCCATTACCTACTTGATGTTGAAAGGAAGAATACTATGTTCATTACAATTCAAGATTCTAAGCTCCGGGCAGTAATCGATTCGTTCGGCGCACAATTAATTTCCCTTACGGATTCATGGAAAAAAGAGTACATTTGGCAAAGGGACCCAGATGTCTGGGCCCGCTGTTCCCCCTTGCTTTTCCCTGTGGTAGGAAATTGCAGAAATGGAAAAACCATGTTCCATGGCGTCTGGTATCAACTGCCTAAACATGGCTTTTGTAAAGAATGTGAGTTTTCGGTTAAAGAGCAAGGTGAAACGTATGTCACTTTCCTGCTGACCGCAGATGAAACCACCAGAGCTTCCTATCCCTACGATTTCCGCTTATCTTTGACTTACCGTCTGGAAAATGGCGCGCTTTTCATGGACTATCTGGTGGAAAATCCGTCAGAAGAAGTATTGGGCTACTGCCTTGGCGCTCATCCGGGATTTCTCTGCCCTCTTGAGCCAGAAGAACAGTTTCAGGATTATCACCTGGAGTTTAGCCAGGAGGAACATACCGCTTCTATGGTCTATGATCTGGAGCTGCTGCAATTTGACGTCAACCGGCAGGGCATTGTGCTGGAAAATACTCGCATCCTTCCTCTTTCCCATGAACTTTTCCGGAATGATGCGGTCTATTTCCCGGAAATACGTTCTAGGCAAGTCTCTCTGATCCACAGCGCATCGGGAAAAGGAATTCGTGTCTCTTATCCAGGCTTCTCTTCCATCGCTTTTTGGACTACTTACCAGCCTCAAGGCTCTTTTCTATGTATCGAGCCCTGGAATGGCTCTGCTATTCGCTCTGACGAAGACGATGAGTTTTTTCACCGGCATCAGATTCAGCTGCTTCCAGCCAGGGAAAGCCGGACATACCAGATGAAAATTGAACTCCTTCTTCCATGATGAATTGAAAAACAGGCATACACCTTGATATGCCTGTTTTTTCCTCAACTCCATGATTCCCAGCCCTTCATGTGGGATAAATCTACCGCACCTGGATCCTTTTGATACTGGTAGCAGAATTCATGCAAATGCTCCTTCAAATAATCTGCCTCTTCGCAAAGCTTTCTGGCATGTGACGTGCTGAAAATCGGCTTCTTCCCATCCCCGGTAAACAAAAATCCTGCCTGGAGCGTTACCCTTTCCGGGGAATTTATGGCCTGCTCCACCTCCGAGCAAAGTCCCTCTGGAATATGATCCAGCAGCCCGTACCCACAGGAAAGCATTACATGAAACCGGCGCAGGATTTCTTTCCCATAGATTTCTCTCAACGCCCTGTATCCATTCATATCCCGCGCATGGGCTCCCAGCCCGCTGCTGCTTCCTTTTTTCCTCGGCTTGTCCTGGCATGCTGACCGGTTGCACTTCAGTTCAATGAGGGAAAGGCAAAATTCCCCTCCGGAGCAGGAAAAGGTCAGCAGATCACAAGCAGGAAAGCTTTTTACTGGCTCAGGCAGCCCAAGCCGTTTCATCCCCTCCTGATAAAGCTTCCTGGGAATCGCACTTTCAAAATCGCAGACAACCACCCCGTTATGGGTATGGAAATCCCGGTGGGCCCGACAGATCCTGTTCTGATTCATTCGCTCTGTAACCTGATTTTCCCCATTCTTTCCCCTCTCAGATCGATCCCTCATGGCCTGGAGAAGCTCTGGAAGATTGTCCTTTAAAAGCTGGCATTTGGTGGAATTTCCTTTGGGCGCTGTTTTCTGATAAACGTATTTGTCCAGATATTTGGACTGTCCGGGCCGTTTTACCTTTTCTAGCCTTAAATCAAAGGCCTGGATCAGCCGCTGCTGTGCGTCGGCATTCTTAACATATTTTACATATTGCAAATCCGGCAGAACGATTTCCTCCTTCGGGTGATCCGGCGTGGGAATCTGGCAGAGAACGCCTCCATACGCATAGACCCGCAGCTTATGGCTGCCGTAGCTCGGGCCACAGATAAAAATGTCCTCATTCTGCTTCAATTCCTGAACCAGCTCGTATAGAGCCTGATTAAAAACCTTCATCGACTTTCATCCTTTTCTTTTGGTTTTTATTGTACTATATTTGTCCTTATCACAAACGTAGTATTTTATCCATGGCTTTCCCCCTGGCAAGCTCGTCAACCAATTTATCCAGATAGCGTATCTCCCGCATCAGAGGATCTTCGATATCTTCCACCCGCACACCACAGATCACACCTTTTATCTGTTTCCTGTTTTCATTCAATTTTGGGGCATTCCGGAAGAAATCTCCATAAGGCACTAGCCTTTCCAGCATTCCCTCCAGTTCCGGCTGGCTGTACCCGGTAAGCCACCGGATCACCTCATCAACCTCCTGCCTAGTCCTTCCCTTTTTCTCTGCTTTATTGACCAGGAGATGGTACACTGTTGAAAAATCCATCTGATATATTTTCTCATTTCCCATAGAATACATTCCTCCAGTCCTACGGATGATTTCCCGTCCCATAACACCACCTGGCAATATCGGCGATCAGCTCTGTCGGAACTGTCCTGCTGTACGGAAGCTGTATGGGCCCCTTGCTGGTCTTGTATTCTTTCAGGCGTTCGGAAAACTCCTGGACAGCCTCCGGCCCTGGATACAAGCCCACATGATTTTTAAAACCAGCGAACTGGATGATATTGCGCTTCTTCCAATAAGTTGGCATACTCCATGAGATCCGTTCCTCTGCCTCCGGCAGCGCCGCACGCAGCACGTCCCTTATTTTTTTCAGATACTGCTGTGCCCCTTCCGGCTGTGCCGCAATATATTCCTCAATTGTTTCCGGCGCTTTCCCGCAGTAATGGCTCTGTTCCTGTCTCTTAAACCTGCGCCCGCATTTCGGACATGTCCACATCATCCATCCCCCCTATTCCCGTTCTCTGACTGTCACCAGGACACTACTCCCTGGCTGTTTCCCTATCCGGGAGCGGATGTCTTTACGCACGCCTATAATATAGCATACGCTCCCGTCAGCATTCTTTACTCCCATGTTTACAATACTGCCATCATACGCCTCCCCGTCAAACGTGGCATGTACTTTCACCCGTCCCCGCCCAAACTCTTTTCTGATATCATAGGGAAAAATAACATAAGCGCCGCCGGTCTCCCCAGCTTCATAAATCAGAGACTCATATTCATACACTTTGCTATCCACTGCCTGCACCTCGCCTAATCTGTTTTCTTCTACTTCTTACAAAAACAGTTCCAATAAGAACACCACCCCACAGGCTCCCACCGCTACCTGGAATAGGCTGGCTCCAAAAAAGGCCAGCGCCAGAGCTGCTGCCAGTCCTGCCGCGCCGGAGTACACGCTGGAGGTAGCGCTTAATATCCCCGGAAAGGTCATCACCGCCAGGGTCACATATGGCACATAGTACAAAAACGAACGGATTGTCCGGTTTTTAATGGGCTTCCGGATCAAGGTCAGAGGGAGAACCCGGATCAGATACGTCACCCCCGCCATTACCAGAATATACAGATA
>CATJIO010000071.1 GCA_949740725.1 uncultured Lachnospiraceae bacterium
GGCGCCAATGCAATCGGCTAATATTAACAAGTATGAAAGTTCAGAAAGAATAAAGGAGAAACAAGATGGCAGAACAAAACACAGGTAAGATCACCCAGATCATCGGTGCGGTTTTGGATATCAAGTTCAGTCAGGGCCATCTGCCGGAAATCAACGATGCGATCGATATCGCCATGAAGGACGGCAGGAAACTGGTGGCTGAGGTATCCCAGCATCTGGGTGATGATACGGTTCGTTGTATCGCCATGGGACCTACAGACGGTTTGGTAAGAGGGATGGATGCAGTTGCAACCGGAGCTCCTATCACCGTTCCAGTAGGAGAAAATACCCTGGGACGAATCTTTAATGTCTTGGGCGATCCAATCGATAATCAGCCAAAGCCTGAGGTAGAGGAATACCTTCCAATTCACAGAAAGGCACCCACCTTCGAGGAGCAGTCCACAGAGACCGAGATCCTGGAAACGGGCATTAAGGTAGTAGACCTTCTGTGCCCATATCAGAAGGGCGGTAAGATCGGACTGTTCGGCGGCGCTGGCGGAGGGAAAACCGTATTGATCCAGGAATTGATTCGTAATATTGCCACAGAGCACGGCGGTTATTCGGTATTCACCGGCGTAGGCGAGCGCACTCGTGAAGGCAATGACTTATACTATGAAATGAAGGAATCCGGCGTTATCAATAAGACCACCATGGTATTTGGCCAGATGAATGAGCCGCCGGGAGCCCGTATGAGAGTAGGTCTTACTGGTCTTACCATGGCAGAATACTTCCGTGATAAGGGCGGCAAGGACGTGTTGCTTTTCATTGATAATATTTTCCGTTTCACTCAGGCAGGTTCTGAGGTGTCCGCACTTTTGGGACGTATGCCCTCTGCAGTAGGTTACCAGCCCACCCTTCAGACGGAGATGGGCGCTCTCCAGGAGCGTATTACCTCCACAAAGAATGGTTCCATTACATCTGTTCAGGCAGTATACGTACCGGCCGATGACCTTACGGATCCAGCTCCGGCTAATACCTTCGCACATCTGGATGCGACTACTGTACTTTCTCGATCCATTGTAGAGCTGGGGATCTATCCGGCGGTGGATCCCTTGGAGTCCACCTCCCGTATCCTGGATCCCCGTATTGTAGGGGAGGAGCACTATAAGGTGGCCCGCGGTGTGCAGGAAGTGCTTCAGAAATACAAAGAACTGCAGGATATCATCGCTATGTTGGGCATGGATGAGCTTTCTGAAGAAGATAAGCTTACCGTATCCCGCGCCCGTAAGATTCAGAGATTCTTGTCTCAGCCATTCTTCGTAGCCGGCCAGTTCACCGGTCTGGAGGGACGCTATGTACCGGTAGGCGAAACCATCCAGGGCTTTAAGGAGATCCTGGAAGGCAAGCATGATGACATTCCGGAGAACCTGTTCTTAAATGCAGGGAATATTGACGACGTACTTGCCCGCGTGAAATAGGGGGAACGGCTATGGCAGAACTCTTTCAATTACAAATTATTACCCCGGACAAAAAGTTCTACAAGGGAGAAGCACAGATGGTGGAGCTGACTACCACAGAGGGTCAGATTGGCGTATATGCGAGGCATATCCCCCTCACAGCAGTAGTGGCGCCAGGTGTTTTGAAGATCCATGAGAATGATGGGGTAAAGGAAGCGGCGCTGATGTCTGGATTCCTCCAGGTGATGCCGGATCAGGTCACCATTATGGCGGAAGTGGCAGAATGGCCGGAGGAGATTGATGCGAACCGGGCCAATGAGGCAAAGATCAGAGCAGAACGGCGTCTCCAATCTCATGATACAGAATTAGACGTATCCCGGGCAGAGCTGGCGCTGAAACGAGCGTTGGTGCGTCTGGAGGTTGGAAAGTAATATTAGGATAAAAGCAGAAAGAAGGCCAGACGGCAGGGAAGAGTTGTCGAGGGCCTTCTTTTTGATTTAGCTGAGTCGTACTCCCAATTTAGCTTATGACAAAAAAGAAGGCCTGCTGCGACAGGACAATTTTATATTTTTTTTGAAAAAACTTGTAATTTGTGAAAAAAAGCGGTATAATAATTAAGAAATAGAGACGGGCTCGTAGCTTAGCTGGGAAAGCGCTGCGTTCGCAACGCAGAGACCGAGGGTTCGAATCCCTTCGGGTCCATTTTCAAAAAAGGCACTGATATCCAGTGCTTTTTTGTTGCTTTTTGGACTGATCCAGAGTCTCGGAGGACTGGATATGGCGATTTTCGCGGAGATGCTGCGACCGGAAGGCGCCGGTTTATCAGGTGATAGGAATCCTTTCGTGAAGCATTGCTTTTTACTTTTATCTGTGTTAAAATGGTAAAACACAAACAGAGAAGGAACTGTGGATACGAATGAAAAATGGGGGTAGAATACTTGAAAATATCTTCAATAAAGCTAAAAGAGTCTAAAGATAGCTTAGGTCTGCAACCATTTTATATTCGTGCCCTCGGCAGAGTCGTTGTTGTTTCAGGAAGTAATGGTTCTGGGAAAACACGGTTGCTGAAACTGTTACAGCAGTATGTCCATTCCTTGCAGAGCGGGGAGGATTCGAGGCTTTTTTCCCTGCAGATCTGCAGCCAAGGAAGAGAAACGCCCCTGACCGTTGATAATGTGGATGAATTGGAACTTGCAAATTATTCTCATTATGACGCGCAGCTGCAATTACCCAAAAGATTTACCCCGTATGTGATTTGCAAGGCAAAGGAGCTTTTGCGGGTGTGCAATTATGAAGAGACCGCTTTAAACTCCCTTTTACTGTTGCAGGACATGGCGATGGGATACTCTGAGGAATTTCAGGACGGTACGGCTTTTCAGGATTTTATGGAGCGATTTGCAGGACCTTTTCAGCTTGAGATAGAAATTAATCCTGAGACAAAGGAACTTCGATTTTTCGGACAGGATATGGAAAAGGCTGGCTTATCCCCAGGACAGCAGTATCTCCTGAGGATTGCTGTGGCGTGCTACCAGAATTTAGACAATGAAAAAATGATTTTTTTGCTGGATGAGCCGGAACTGCATTTACATCCACGAGCCCAGATCGAACTGCTAAATCACTTGCGTGAGAAATTTCCTAAAGCCCAGTTTTGGATAGCCACACATTCATTGGCGCTGATTTCTTACTTAACCGTTGCTGAGAAGGATACGACTGTGCTGCACTTAAGCAATGGAGAGGTTAAACTGCTTCGAAGCGACTCCAGTAGGTTGCTGGAAGGGTTGATTGGAGCAGAGGAAAACCGTTTTGCCATTCGGCAGCTATTAGCTATGCCGGATGAGTATGCCTGCAACCGATTCGCAGTAGAGTGCACCAGCCCGCCGGATACCTTAGGAGCCAGCGGTAATGATCCTCAGACAGAATTGGTGCAGACAATTCTTCACAAAGATGATATAGTTGTTGATTTTGGCGCGGGGAAGGGACGCTTCTTTGAGGAATTAGCTGCGCCTGGCAAGGGAAATATTGCAAGAGAAATCCAATATTTTGCATATGATCCGTCGCCAAAGGATGCGGAGTGTTGTAAAGCCGTAATGGAATGCAACGGTTCAAACGCGGCGAATTATTTCAATGAGATTCAGCCGCTCTTAGGTAAGGTCGGGGGACAAGTAGACTATGTTCTACTGGTAAATGTTCTCCATGAGATTGACCCGGTGGACTGGCCGGACATTTTTAAGCTGGTTCAGCAGCTTTTGAAGGAGGAGGGTCAATTAATTATTGTTGAACGGGAAGAATTAACCATAGGGGAGGCGCCTTATGACAATGGATTTTTGATGCTTATGGAAAATGGCGCGGTTGAGCTCTTCGGGGAGAAGGGGGCATCGCCAAAGCGACATCCGGAAAAGCCATATATCATTAAGTACGAAATTCCAAAAAGTAGATTAGCGATCACAGAGATGAAGGTGATCCAATGTATTGAGGAGATCCAGAAGAGCGCTTTGGAAAAGATCGATTTACTAAAGCATGGGTCTGAGAAGAAAGATGATCATAGTCGCTACCAGGCAGGAATAAAACTGGCATTTTATTTACATCAATATGCAAATGCTGCATTATGCCTTTCTAAACTTAAATAAGCGGTGATTGCTATATTTTGCAAAAAGGGGGATACTTATGTCGCATAATATGCCGAAATTTATTGATACCAAAACGATCATTGTGAACCTCCTGAAAGAAGATCAAAAGGAATATCTGTCCTTTGATCGTCTGCAGGAGCTGTTAAATTTTATTTACAAGGAGCTCTTAAACAGGAAGATTTTAGATGACTACCATATCCTGTTTGACATCAATTTTGATTCGATTGAGAGAACGGTTCTTTACAATAATAATATTTTTATGCTTGACCTCGATGATGAAGCAATCTATTTGCGGCAGCCAGATTCAATCAGCGATCTGGCGAAAAGGTATCAGGTGGACGATACCATTTGCAATATTATCAGGGAATTTGCAGCATAAAGGAGTGATAGCTGATGTTTGATATTCCTGGAGAGAAAATTTTCATGGATTCCATTCATGGCTATATCAGTGTCCCTAAATGTTTTGTTCGTCACCTGATCGATACAGAGGCTTTTCAGAGACTTCGCAATATTGATCAAACCGGCATGAAAATCCTTTATCCGAATGCCAAACATGACCGTTTTAGCCATTCATTAGGTGTTTTTCATCTAGGCTGCAGGGCAGTGGACACGCTTCTTGAAAACTTTTCTTATGAGGATTACTGGAATATTCGCAGTGATAAGACGAAAGTAATTTTCTGGGCGAAAAATAAGCTCCTGTTTCTGATTGCCTGTTTGCTTCATGATATTGGCCACGCGCCATTTTCCCATTCATTGGAACAGTTAATTTTACAAAATAGCGCTGACAGCGAAAAATTTTCTGAACGATTAATTTCTAAATTAAGTGAAAAGGAAGATTGGGGCGAGGGAATTGAGGATATGAGGCTTAAGGCCGCCCCACATGAACAGATCGGCACTTTATTTATCATGGAATTTTTGGCGGGTAATATCGAATGCATTTATGATGAGCTGATTGCCCTGAAGTACCCTTCTGTCCGTACGGATGATATTTTATATGCCGAGCACTACAGCAATACCGTGATTATTGATAAATCGGAGCTTTGGCGCGATATTTGCTTTATTGTCAGGATGATTCTTGGCTTGAAATATAAAGGATATGAGCCGGAAAAGCAGATTCGTAATTGCTTTATTGAATTATTAAATGGCAGTGATTTTGACGTGGATAAGTTGGATTACGTTGTCCGTGATACCGAAATGTCAGGAATCAGCAATACAGGTGTGGATGTTGATCGGCTTTTAGGCGCTGTCAGTATTGTTACAAAAACAAGATATATCGATAAGGCTTACCATAAGGAAAAGCTTATCGATCAGATTTTTCTCCATTTAGTGAGCGCGGAAGGGAATTTTTTCCATATCTGTGGCCGTTTTCGCGGGACAATTTTACTAAAAAGTGGTGCAAAGGTAATTATTAAAGCTGGCAGTAAGGTTTTATCCTTGACTCCGGTAAACCATGCCATGATTACCTATACGGACCGCGCGGAAATGGTGGAATTTAGCGAAGAGACAACACTGATTCGGAATGGTGAATTAATTCAGTCAAGATGGTCGAAGGACCAGAAGGTTAAGATATTGACAGATGATAATGGAAGACCATTGGATTGTAGCGTCCGGGATGGGGTTGTCAGAAATGATTTTTGTTTTACCGTTGTAGGATCTGGGATCGGCAAGGCAATGGAATTGCAGATCAATGACAGCTGTGATCTCACCATAGATGGAGCATTTCGTATAAAATCGTCGGTAAGCTGCTTTGAGGTGGAATTAGACGGGAATGTAAAAGAAGCAGTTCTATTGAATAATTTTATTTTTAATGAAGTCCCCAGTGAGAACGTGTATAATGAGTTTTCCGTAGGTTTTAAGAAAAAGGCGATAAATGTAATTGCTAACGTCCTGGAGGCCAGAGACTATCTGTATTTATGGATTTACGCACATCATAAAGTGATGTACTATGCGAATTTTTTAATTCCAACCCTTTCCAGGAAAGTTTTGATGGACACGGAGTTGAAAAATTTTCTTTTATGGAGGCTGAATTACAAAGATATTATATATCTGGATGACAGCTATGTCTGGACAGCAATTAAGCATTATTATTATAATGTGGCGGATAACCATGATCCCTGGGGGCTGCTGTGTAAGGAATTATTACAGCGCCGGTACAAATTTTCTCTTTATAAATCCCTGGCAGAATATGATCTGTTGTTTGAATCTTTCTCCAGAAATAAAAAAATGGCAATTAAGCGATACCTTTTCAGCCATTGCCGCACCGATTTCCCCTATGTGGGAGAGGCAGAAGGAATACTGGCAGGCTATCTGAACGAGGAATTGCTGAGGAAATTAAAAGCATATGGCGGGCTTGATGGTATTACCAGCATTGTCTATGTTGACGCAAGCTATAAAAGTAAAAAAATCAACGCGGATGAGACATTTGTTGTTATGAAAGATAAGATTGTATCTCTGAATGAGATTCCATTGTTGGCAGAACGCGTAGCAAAGTCAGAGGATACCAGCCATTATTTTTACCTTTACTGCAGTACCCACACAGAAAATGTAGAAGAAGGGGAAAAGGAAATGGGATTTCTTAAAAGTGCGGTGAGGAATTTCTTTGAGGATCATTTCCGCAAAATATCAGAGAATCCATCCTAGTGAGAAAGAAATATGAACCAATTAATTACCACAGAGCCCTCTCGTCCTCGCTCTCGCTTTTGGGATCTGGTGCGGGGAATTGGAATTTTCGCCATTGTCATGGGCCACAGCTGCGATTTCGCTATTCAATATGTGTATGCCTTTCATTTGGCGGTCTTTTTCTTTGTATCCGGTTATCTGTATCAGGAAGGGAAATATGGATTAAAGCCCTTTGACTATTTCGCAGCGAAGCTAAAGAGCGCCTGGCCACGGTATGTATTTTATATGTCTGCGTTTATTCTTTGCCATAACCTGTTTCTGAGAATCGGAATTGATAGCTCCGGAGTGCGGTATAGCTGTAGTAATATGTTGGTGTTTTTAGGAAATACCATAGTATTTCAGGGGGCGGAACTCATGGGCGGCGCCATGTGGTTTGTGCCAGTGTGGGTGCTGGCCTGCGGGATTTTTGGGGGGAGTATTTGGTTTTCCTTCCGCATTCTGCCGGATAAATGGTATAAGGGCTGGCCACTCTGCAGACTGGGCGCAGCGGCGTTTAGTGTGCTATTGGGGATCGTCGGATGTGTTATGATATTCCGCCAGCTGTATTTATCCTATCAGCTTCACTTGGCTTTTTTGGTCCAGCCCTTTTTCGCGGCGGGTTGGCTGATACGCAGTCAGATTTCAGAGGTGAAGAGTTGGCTGAAATGGTACGGGGCGCTGGCCTGTGGAGTGATGTTTGTGTTTCTGTTAAAGCATTATCAGCTTTATGTGGATGTAACTATGGGAAGGATTGGAGACGGGTGGCAGTATTATGCTGTGGCACTGCTGGGAATTTACTGCTGCATGTACCTAGCGGCCCTCTTGGAGAAGATGGACAGGGTTTCCATGGTGATTTCCCTGTGGGGCCGGTATTCTTTTGATATTATGGCCCTCCATTTTTTTATATTTAAAGTCGTGGACGTGATGTATGGCAGGCTTTTACTAAGGGATGGGGTGGAGAATTATTCCAGATTTCCCCAGTCCTATTCTGCACAGATATGGCCATGGTATGTTTTCTTAGGGACGATGCTTCCAGCAGTGATTGGTTTAGGATTGGAGAAGAGCGGGAAAAAGCTGTCTGGGAGGCTACCCCAAAGGAAGTCCGATGGTATGCAGGAATGGAAAGAGAAAGGAGAGTAACAGAAGATGGGCGAGGCAAACAGGAAATATGAGATTGACACAGAGGAAAACCGGGAATTTTTAAAGGAAATGGGAGAGACATTGTTGAAATTCGGACATCAGTTCCCATCACCGGGAGGCAGTTCCTATTATCTGGGAGACGACGGAACGCCGTGGAAGGAACGGAGCAGGGAGACATGGGTTACTTCTCGCATGGCCCATGTGTACAGTATTGGTACATTCCTGGGGCATGAGGGCAGCAAAGAGCTGGCGGATGCCGCGTTAAAGGGACTGCTGGGAGAGCTTCATGATAAGGAGAACGGAGGCTGGTATGCCGGGCTCACAGAGGAGAATGAAATCCTGCCCACAAAGCAATGCTATGCCCACGCATTCGTGATTCTGGCCGCCTCCTCCGGCGTACTGGCAGGGAGAGCAGGAGCAGAAGAGCTTCTGGAGGAGGCGCTTAAGCTCTATGACCTCCGTTTCTGGAATGAGGAGGAGGGGCTGTCCTGCGATACCTGGAATACGGAATTTACCGTGCTGGACCCCTATCGGGGCCTGAAT
Organism: uncultured Lachnospiraceae bacterium; assembly: GCA_949740725.1. Classification (GTDB taxonomy): domain Bacteria; phylum Bacillota; class Clostridia; order Lachnospirales; family Lachnospiraceae; genus Caccovicinus. Next base: position 8,405 of record CATJIO010000071.1, read on the forward strand.
GCCAATATGCATACAGTGGAAGCGTTTTTAGCAGCAGCTGACGTGACTGGAGATGAGAAGTACCGGGTAAGAGCAGGCCGCATTATCGATCGCGTTTTGGGCTGGGCTTCAAAAAATGAATGGAGAATTCCGGAGCATTTTTCAGAAGACTGGAAGGCGGAACTGGACTGCAACAAAGAGCGACCGGCAGATCCATTTAAGCCTTACGGCGCCACACCAGGGCATGGAATCGAGTGGTCCAGGCTGATTGCGCAGTGGGCGCTGTCGACTTATCCTGAAGACAAAACAGCGGCAAAATCCTATCTGGATGGGGCAGAGGAATTATTCCAGAGGGCCGTGGGGGATGCCTGGAACGCAGATGGAGCGCCGGGGCTGGTGTATACCACGGACTGGGAGGGAAAGCCAGTAGTTCATGACCGCATGCACTGGACGCTGGCAGAAGCCATTAACACATCTGCTGTTCTCTATCATGTTACTGGCAAAGAAATATACAGGGATTACTACGCCGCCTTCATGGAATACTTAGATGAAAAAGTTCTGGACCATGTAAATGGCTCCTGGTTCCATCAGCTGGATGAGAAGAATCATGTAATCGGCACGGTGTGGCCTGGGAAATCCGATTTATATCATGCCTTTCAGGCGACCTTGATTCCTTATTATGCGCCGGAGGTTTCCATTGCGGTTGCAGTGAAGGCGGGGAAGAAAATATAAAAAGGGTTGTTAAAAAACAGTACCTAAGCACAGGGAGGAATCTCAAAAAGTGAGATTCCTCTCTATTTTTTGAATTGTATCGTTAACTTTCGTTTCTGGCTACAATCTTTTCTGAATAAATCCATTGTCATATCCCCTGGCGATGAGTTAAAATAGTAATGCTGGCAGAATGAAAGTAAAGTGCTCGAGGAAATAAGGACAGAAAATATTGCAGAAAGAAATCGATTTTTTATGGCAAAAAAAGCAGGACAGAGAAAATGGAACATACGGTCAGGCCTGATCAAGGAGATTGCCGTGGGAGTTCTGGCAGGAGGACTTATGGTTATAGTGCTGGCAGGGTTTCCAGCAGCGGGGCGTTTTTTAACATTCCCTTCCAAATTATTCGGGGGATGGGTGGATTTAACGCAGCAAAATTCTTCTGAAGATATGGCGACTTTGGAACTGGAGACATCATTGGACACGTCGGTTTCCTGGCCGGAAGTGATAACCAAAGGGGCAGAGGATGGGAGAGAACAGGGATGGAGCAGCGAGGATGAGGAGGAATATCAGCGTTACTGTCGTCGTCTGGAAAGCATAGAAAGCCAGTACCAGCTTCAGGAGATGGGATTTTCCTTGATTCCGGAGCACAGCTTTTCCATGGAGATGGTAGGATATGGCAAAGTTACCTTGCTTCCGGCTATTGATGAGGAGTATCACCGTATGGGATTATTTTTTGCAGATAGCGAGGGAAACATCCGGTATCGGACGGATTTGTTGGAGACAAATTATCAGAACAAGGGAAAACTGAATCAATGGAATGACGGGATCGCTGCGGTGTCCTTTGTGGATATGAATGAGGATGGACTTTTGGATATTGTGCTGGTAACCTTCTGCCGGAGTGGGGAAAAGCGCTATAAAGTAGGGGATGTGCTATTTCAAGGCCAGGATGGTTTTTATCGGGACTGGAGGTTGTCGGAAAGTATTAACCAGTTTCACATGAATAAAAGTATCCGGTTTATTGTTTCCTTTGCCAAGGAGAACGGATCTACCCAGTTTCTATATACCTCAACCACCTTAGAAGAATTAACCGGAAATAATTTTCAGATCCTGACGGAGTACCAGAGATGGCAGGAGTTTGAGAAGCTGGGCTGGCTTCAGATCGTTCCCGGATATTATAAGATGGCAGAATATTATCTGTTTGCAGTGTATTTAATTGATGAGGAGGGCTACATTGTCTGGAGCTTTCAGCCCATGGGGGATTATGAAAACCTTTATTCTCTTTCGGGAATTCGCTGCTGCGATATTGACGGAGACGGGCTTAAGGATTTATTGATATTGGGGCGCTATAGCTATGAAGGAGCCGACGGGGAGATGGTAGTTGAGAAGGATTATTCTATCTACTACCAGCGGACCGAAGGCTTTTTGGAGGACACAGAAATGAAAGGCTGGTTTTCCTGCGGAGAGGATACCGAGCTGGAGGAGATTTTAAACCGGGCTTGGGCATATTGGGGATGGGGGACATAAGGGCTGTTGCCAGTGGAATGCCGTAAGCAGTGACCTATATTTATGGAAGAAAAGCAGGGGAGGGGTAAAATGATTCGAATACTGATCGTTGATGACGAGAAACCGATTTGCGATTTAATCGATTTGAACCTTTCGGCAGCAGGATACCAATGTATGGCCGTCCAGGATGGGATTCAGGCGCTGAGCCTGATTGAAAGTCGCAGTTTTGATCTGATTCTCCTGGATGTGATGCTGCCAGGAGTAAATGGGTATGACATTATGGAGTACATTCGCCCTTTGGGGATTCCGGTTATCTTCATTACAGCGAAATATGCGGTAAAAGATCGGGTTAAAGGATTAAGGCTGGGGGCAGATGACTATCTGGTCAAGCCTTTTGATGTGGTGGAGCTGGTGGCAAGGGTGGAGGCTGTGCTGCGGCGTTATCACAAAACAGACAATATTTTGTCGGTTGAGGATGTGGTGGTGGATGTGGACGGGCGGAGGGTGACCAGGGCCGGTCGGTTGGTAGAGCTTACCAATAAGGAATTCGGCCTTTTAGTGCTGTTTATCCGAAATAAAAATGTGGCGTTGTTTCGGGAAACCTTATACGAGCAGGTATGGGAAGGGGAATATACCGGGGACAGCCGCACCCTGGATTTACACGTACAAAGGCTTCGGAAGAAGCTGGGATGGGAGCATCGGCTTGCCGCGGTCTATAAGGTGGGTTACCGCTTAGAGGTGCCGGAATGAGATTTTCCCGTAAATTACTGCTGTGGACCATTATCATCATGGCTCTTGCCTTTGGCTTCAGCGGATTTTATTTTGTCAACTATGTGTTTGAGACAGCCATTACCCGGGAGACTGGACAGGCGATGGAAGAGAGCAGTATCTTGCAGTTTGCCTTCCAGACAGCCGCCTTAAATGTTCCGGTAAAGTATGATGTGCTTTCAGATCAGGCGATAGAACAGATTACGGATAATCTGGCGGGAGGGGGAGGCGGGCGCAGGATTCAGGTTTTGGACGAGCAAGGGCAGGGGATTTATACAGGTGATGGATTCCCGGATGATAAGGCGCTGTTTTCCCAAACCGATTCTGCGCACAATGCATACGAGATCCTCTGCCAGGAGGAGCGATATTATATCCGAACCTGTACTATAGTAGATGTTTTAAACCGTACCCTTTATCTGGAAACCATGCGGGATGTGACAGAGGTATTTCGGGAGCGGCAGTTGGGATTTACTGTTTATCGCCGGGTGACACTTCTGATGCTTATGGTAGGAAGCGCGTTGATGCATGGGGTTTCCTCTTGGCTGACCAGGCCGATCCGCCTTTTAACCAGGGCTACCCGCAGGATGGCAGAGGGAGAATACGCATACCGGGCAAGGAAGGTAAGCGAGGATGAGCTGGGACAGCTGACGCTGGATTTTAACCGGATGGCCGGCGCCCTGGAGGAAAATGTGGGCAAGCTTGAGGAAGAAGTCAAATCAAGAGAGGAGTTCGTGGCGGCCTTTGCCCATGAGCTAAAAACTCCCTTGACCGCGATTATCGGATATGCGGATATGCTTCGTTCCCATAGGTTGGATGAGGAAAAGCTATGTTTGTCAGCAAACTACATTTATACAGAGGGAAAAAGGCTGGAGGCCATGTCCTTTCGTCTGTTGGACATTATGGTTACAAAGCGAAGTGAGATCCAGGTCCAGATGGTAGAAGCGAGCCTTTTTTTCCAATATCTTTCCCATATGTATCAGACGAACCGCACCATGTATTTCCAGTTTTTTTATGATCCGGGAAAGGTGCGGGCGGAGCCAAACCTGATGAAATCCGTATTAATGAACCTCATTGATAATGCCTGCAAGGCCTCAGAGCCGGGAAGCTTGATCCAGGTAATCGGCCGGGCGGAGGAGTCAGGATATCGGTTTTTGGTGAAGGATCAAGGTATGGGAATCCCGGAAGGGGAGCAGGAAAAGATCATGAAGGCATTTTATATGGTGGATAAGTCCCGCTCCAGAAGTCGAAATGGAGCCGGGCTGGGACTAGCGTTGTGCTCAGAGATTTTAACGATCCACGGGAGCCACCTGGAGATAGAAAGCCAGGTGGGGAAGGGGACCACGATGAGCTTTCTTTTGCCCTGGGAAGGGCAGGGGGTTGTCCACTGCAAAGGCGGGAAGCGTAATAAGGCGGCAAGGTCGGAGGACAGGGAATGATGAGAAAAAGGCTTATGCAGCTTCTTTTCCTAAGTGTAGTGGCGGTCACTGTGGCATTGTCTTTGTGGGGGCCGGAGGCTTTTTCCAGATATCAGGACAGGAAGCTTTTGGGAGATGTTCATCAGTTGGAGGCAGGATTAACAGGAGAGGGATACCGCTATATATTAAGCGGCAATGAAAAGCTGTTTATTTTATCCAGGGCCCTGGACAGCCAGAAACGCTCAGAAAGTGGGCAAGATTTCGCTAATTTTGCATTTATTGTAAATCACAGAGGGCCTTCTGAAACAGAGATCTCTGAGGAAGAGATTTATGAGCGCTGCAATGGAGGCATTCGGGAGCTAAAGGATGTGGGAATTCTCCCAGAGGAAGTAAAAGATGTGGATCCGGAATTATATAATGCAGTGCTGTATTCTGCCATCGATGCCAGGGAGCCCCGGAACCATGTTCCGGTCTGGAAGGTGAGCCTGTCCTCCAGCCTGCGGAATGTAAAAAAGGAAAACCGTTTATTAGAAATATATCTGGATGGGGAGACTGGGGAGATTTACCAATTTTACGTCCGGGTAAGCCATACATGGGAGGAGCTGGAGCCAGAATCCATGATCGATGCCTGGGGCCAGTATTTAGGACTTTTTGATATGGAAGTCTATGACCATGGGAATCCACTGACAGAGGCGACCCCCTATGTAAAGAAATATCTTATTTCCGGAACAGGTGGAGAGAAAACCGTGATAACCATAGGATTTTATGAAGGGATTCGGGAGCTGTTTCTTTCGGTCAGCCCGGAAAGATAGGCTAAAGCAGGACAGAGAAAGTGAAGGAAGGAAAAAAGAATATGAAAATCTTAGTAATCAACAGCGGCAGCTCGTCATTAAAGTTTCAGATGATCGATTCCGGGACAGAGCAGGTCCTGGCAAGAGGCGTCTGTGAACGCATTGGGATTGATGGAATCTTTACTTATAAGACGAACTGCGGGACAGCGATAAAGGAGCCGGTTTCTATGGAAAACCACAAGCAGGCGGTGGATACTATTCTGTCTACTTTGGCGGACAAAGAAAGGGGGGTAATACAGGATTTTGCAGAGATCGATGTGATCGGCCATCGCCTGGTCCATGGCGGAGAGAAATTTACTGGCTCTGTGGTGATTACCGATGAGGTGATCCAGGCCATGACCGAATGCAATGACCTTGCGCCTCTTCATAATCCGGCAAACCTGGTTGGGGTGGATGCCTGCCGGGAGTTGATGCCGGATACTTTGATGGTAGGTGTATTTGATACGGCATTTAACCAGACCATGGAACCCAAGGCATTCCTCTACGGCCTCCCATACCAGTATTATGAAAAATATAAGATTCGCCGTTACGGATTCCATGGGATTAGCCATAAGTATGTGTCTCAGCGAGCCGCTGAGTTCCTAGATCAGGATCCTAGGAGAGTGAAGACCATCGTCTGTCATCTAGGTAATGGAGCCAGTATTTGTGCGGTGAAATTTGGGAAGGTAATCGATAATTCCATGGGCTTTACGCCCCTAGAGGGCCTGGTCATGGGAACCCGGTGCGGTGACGTGGATCCAGGAGCCCTGGAATTTTTGGCAAAGAAGGAAAACCTGGATTTTCAGCAGGTGATGACCATCCTAAATCAGGAATCAGGAGTTCTGGGAATCTCGAAAAATTATTCCAGCGATTTTCGGGAATTAAAGGATGCGGAGATCAAATATAATGAGCGGGCTGCTCTTGCTAGGGAGATCTTTGCTTACAAGGTGGCAAAATATGTAGGAAGCTATGCGGCGGCGATGAATGGTGTGGATAACCTTGTCTTTACCGCCGGGGTTGGGGAGAATGATTCTGATATCCGGGAAGAAATCTGCAGCTATCTGGAGTTTTTAGGAATTACCATTGACGAGGTAAAGAACCGGGAACAGAGCGAGGCAGTGAAAATATCGGACTGGAGTTCGAAGGTAAATGTATTGGTTATCAAAACCAATGAAGAATTGGAGATCGCCCGGGAGGCGGCTACTGTGGCAGCACAGCTGGGAGTAGATACATGATTTCTTATATCCGGCAGAAGTGGCTGAGAATTTCCTTAAAGAAGAAGTTCAGCTCCTTTTCCATCTTGATTATCCTGATTACGGGAATTTCTATTGGATTCATTATCCGGCTTGTAAATTTCTCCATGGGGGGATTTTTTGTGATTTTGGATGATAATTCCAAGTGTTATGAGTTTCAGGAGGCATTGGAGCTGGAGATCAAGGCCTTTGAAGGCTTTATTAAGGAGCAGTCAGAGGAAAAGTTGGAGGAATACCACCTGGCTTGTGCCAGGACAGAGCGGTGCATCCTGGATCTTCCCTATGACTACAATCAGATCGGTGCGGAGCGTTACGCCCGGACCTGGAATATTAAAAATAGCTATGGAAGCTATAAGAAATCCCGGGATGCTATGACTAAGGCGAGCGCTTTTGACAACTATTTTATCCCCAGTCTGTATCAGGTGTATGACATGCAGGGTTATCTCCAGACTTATGCCAGACGCCTGGTTCAGGCTACGCTGACTGAGGGGATGGAGCGTTATCAGGGGACGGCAAAGATTTTTCACTGGACGCCTTATCTGATCTTTGCCTTTTCCGCCGGGACGGTGGGGATTGCCATGCTGCTGACCCGGCTACTATCCCACACTGTGGTGGGGCCTTTGGCAATGCTGGTTTACAGCAGCAGGAAAATTGAAAAAAATGATTTCAGCGGAGAAGATCTCTCCATTGACAATCAAGATGAGATGGGAGAGCTGGTTCTGGCCTTCAATAAGATGAAACATGCTACAGAAGGCTACATCAATACCCTGAAGGCCAATAATGAGATGGCTGCATTACTTCACCGGGATGAGATGGAAAAGATCGAGATGGAGAAGGAGCTGAATGCGGCAAAGCTGGAATTTTTAAAAAGTCAGATTAACCCCCATTTTTTATTTAACACCTTAAATATGATTGCCTCCATGGCAAATCTGGAGGATGCCGCCGTAACAGAAAAGATGATAACCAGTATGAGCAATCTGTTCCGCTACAATTTAAAAACCGAGGGGCAGATCGTGCCCCTGGAGCAGGAACTTAAGGTGGCTGGGGATTATATCTATATCCAGCAGATGCGGTTTGGAAGCCGGATTCGCTACGGCAGCAGCCTGGAAGTGGACGCGAGAATGGTGATGGTTCCCTCCTTTACCCTACAGCCTCTGATGGAAAATGCCATTGTCCATGGATTGTCGAAAAAAGAGCAGGGAGGGCTGCTATTCCTGCGAATTTGGAAGGAAGGGGAAGCGGTGCGGATTTCTGTGGCAGACAATGGTCTAGGTATGGAACCAGAGAAGCAAAACCAGCTGAATCAGGCATTAAAGGAGCATGCTACCGAAAAGGTGGGAATTGGGCTGGGAAATATTTATCAGAGAATACACGCCATGTATTATGGAGGCGACTTAAAAATATATAGCCAAAAAGGGAAGGGGACAGTGATTCAGCTGTTTATCCCCCAGAACACAAAGGAAAAGTAAAAATCTTGGAGGAGAAGAGAGAAAATGAAGAGGAAAGATAATCCAGATCAGCGCGTAGAGACCCCATTTGGAGGAAGCCTGCGGTGTTGGTCCTCAGAAAAGGGAGCCAGAGATGAGATGGTTCTCATCTGTCCAGGAGGAGGATATTGGTTTTTATCTCCCAGGGAAGCAGAGCCGGTGATGGAAGTATGGAGACAGCAGGGATATCATGGAGCGGTTCTGGACTATTGTCTGGAAAAAGAGGTTTTGGGAACCAGCCCGGTAGAAGAGGCCGCCTGGGCGATACGTTGGCTTCGGACGAACATGGAGTGGAAGGATAAATGCCGCAGGATCTGGGTGATGGGATTTTCCGCAGGGGGTCATCTGGCCGCCAGCTTGGGAGCACTGTGGAATGAAGATGAGATTTTCACAGTGGAAGAGCAGTCCTTAAACTGCCCCGACGGTTTGATCTTGGGATATCCAGTGATTTCTATGGGAAAGTATGGACATGAGCGTTCCAGACAGCGTCTGACGGGAGGGCAGGAGAAGTTGATCCGGATGTTTTCTTTAGAGGAGCGCGATCTGTCTCAGAATCCTCCGGTATTTTTATGGGGAACCCAGACTGATGAGAAGGTGCCGGTGGAAAATTCCCTTATGTATTTGCGGAAGCTGACCGAGGATGGCGTCAGCTGTGAATACCATCTGTTTCACCAAGGACTTCACGGGATGAGCCTGGCTACGGAAGCAGTGGAATCAGAGAAAGAAAATATGCAACCAGATGCCCACATTGCCCACTGGACGAAACTTTGTCTGGAATGGATGGAGGAAGTTGGGAAAAAGAAGGAGTGACAAAGCGATGACCAAGGAAGAACAGGCCGGAAAGAGGCTGGCAAAAAAAGAAAACGCAAAAATAGCGATGGATAAAAAGGAAGCCGCCAAAAAGAAACAGGCCCTGGAAATTATCAAACGTTTAAAAATACAGTACCCGGACGCCGGGTGTACTCTGGACTATAATGAGGCTTGGAAACTGTTAGTCAGCGTCCGCTTGGCAGCGCAGTGCACGGATGCTAGGGTGAATGTGGTAGTGGAGGGGCTGTATAAAAAATATCCCAGCGTAGAAACTCTGGCAGAGGCGCCGGTAGAGGATATTGAGGCTATCGTAAAGCCCTGCGGGTTGGGGCACAGCAAGGCCAGGGACATCAGCGCCTGTATGAAGATCTTAAAGGAGCAGTACGGCGGAAACGTACCCGACCAATTCGAACAGCTGTTAAAGCTGCCGGGAGTAGGGCGGAAGAGTGCGAATCTGATTATGGGGGATGTATTTGGAAAACCAGCTATTGTTACAGATACCCATTGTATCCGTCTAGTGAACCGGATGGGGCTGGTAGAGAATATCAAAGAGCCTAAGAAGGTGGAGATGGCTCTGTGGAAGATTATTCCGCCGGAGGAAGGAAGTGATTTCTGCCACCGACTGGTGTATCATGGCCGGGAGATCTGTACAGCCAGAACGAAACCTTTCTGTGAGAAATGCTGTCTTTGTGATATCTGCGGGAAGAACGGGGTGTAAGAGGAGAGGAAGCATATTCCCTTATCCCCCTGCATATGCTGTAAAAAACATATTCAGGGGGAAAACCTTGAAGGAGTATATCGAAGAGCGGGCGGTGGCCATAGCCAATTACATTATAGACCACAATGCGACGGTGCGTCAGACGGCGAAAAAATTTGGGATTAGCAAATCAACAGTACATAAGGACGTAACCGATCGCCTGGAAAATATTAATCCGTCACTTGCAGCCCAGGCCCGCATCGTCCTGGACGTGAATAAATCAGAACGCCACATCCGTGGCGGTTTAGCGACTAGAGAAAAATACCAGCATCGCTTACAGATCTGCAGCAAGGAGGAGGAATAGCGGTCCATAAGACAAAAGAGATTTGTAGAATTTCGCTAAACAAAACGGTGAAAACCACAGAAGGATTGGAAAAATGTAAAATTTTTGTTTACATTTCCTCAATCATTTGCTAAAGTAATACTTGTATACCAGGATATCAGACCCGGCAGGAAAAGCAGAATCTGTTTTCCTGCTGGTTTTTTATTTATTATTTTAAAGAAGGGATGGTTGAACAAAGGATGGCAGTATTTAAAAAAGTGTACCAAAGGATGGAACTTATTGTAGAGGATGGTATCGCTCAGGTGATTCTCAACAGCCCGCCGGTGAATGCGATAACAAGTCAGTTTATGGACGATTTAGACGAGGTAATGGATGAATTGACCGCTATGGAGGATATCCGGGTAGTGGTGATTGGCAGCGGGCTGGAAAAGGTGTTTGTGGCCGGCGCGGATATCAAGGCATTCCAGTATATGGATGGGGAGGGAACTATGGCGGTTTCCCGTCGAGGGAACCCGGTATTTGACCGGATCGAGAATTTCCCTTCCCCAGTCATCTGCGCAGTAAATGGAGTTGCTTTTGGCGGAGGACTGGAGCTTGCGCTGGCCTGTGATATCCGAATATTTGATGAGAGAGCCAAGGCCGGCCTTCCTGAGACGAGTCTGGGAATTATCCCTGGCTACAGCGGCAGCCAGCGGCTTCCACGGATCGTGGGGGAGGCGCAGGCGAAGAGGATGCTGTTTACGGCAATGCCGGTGAAGGCAGAGGAGGCTTTTCGGATCGGCCTAGCGCAGGTGGTAGCTCCTCATGGAACTAGTATGGAAGAGGCAGTGAAGATGGCCAGGATGGTTGCGGGGAATGGACCTCTGGCGGTGCAGGCGGCGAAGCGGTGTATCCATGCAGCCCGGGAGATGGATCTAAAGGCCGGCGCGGCTTATGAGACCAGCCAGGGTGGGCTTTTGTTTGAAACCCAGGATAAGACGGAGGGGATGACGGCATTTCTTGAGAAGCGATCGCCAAAGTTTCAAGGGCGCTGAGAAAGGAAGGGCGCGAAAGAGACATAGTTGAGAGGTGCAATTCTTAAGAGCTGGTAAAATAAAGTACACTCAGATTAGGAATAAGGAGGAGTGAGGAGATGGCATACACGCCACGGGGATATTACCTGGAAGAATTTGAGATTGGAAAATGCTATGAAAGCGCGGGGCGCACGATCACGGAGGCAGATGTGGTAAATTTTGCTGGACTTTCCGGAGATTTTAATCCCCTTCACATGGATGATGAGTTTGCTAGAGAGAATATTTTTGGCAAGCGGGTGGCCCATGGCGCGCTGGGGCTGGTGATCGCAACTGGTCTGTCCAATCAGACCGGGATTTATGAAGGGACGACCATCGCCTTTTTGGAGCTTACAACAAAGTATACAGCGCCGTTATGCATCGGGGATACTGTCCATCTGGAGATGATTCCTACGGAAATACGGCCCAGCAAGAAGCCGGGCCGGGGAATCTTAAAGGTAGCCTCCAAACTGGTGAACCAAGAGGGTGCCGTGATTATGGATGCTCTCTGGACCTTTATGATGAAGGCAAAGAACTAAGGAAGTTTATAAGCGGTAGGGATTTCCTTATCATAGTAGACCAAAAGCGCTTGTCCGCCGGAATGGAACCAGTGCAAGTTATCCTTTAAGCCGGAGGTGAAGAGAAGCCGGTTATCTTTACTTTTAAAGAGAACGGCGGGCTTGGGGCCGTCAGTGGAGAGAGAGGCATCAGCGTCTGCGCACAGCAGTTCACCTTTTTCCGTTAAAGCCTTCCGGAAATGCCGGTCCTGCAGGTAAGCGGATACAAACATGGTGGAGGCGGCCAAAAGGATAAAGACGCCTAAGGTAATGCCGGCAGAATTTGCGCGCAGGATCTGGTAAATAAGGAAAGCAAGAAGGAGGCCGATGACTACCAGCTGATTTCTCAGGTAAAGCTGCCGGCGGACACGGATGCGCTCTTTCTCCAGGCTTAGCACCAAGCTGCGGTCATGGGCATCCATAGGGCGCAGCTTGAAGGGACTGGATGAGGTGCGGTTTTTGGCGTTGTGAGAGCCTCCTACAGGGAAAAAGCCCTGAGGTAGCGCGAAAAAGCAAAAGCCGTCAGGCTCCTTTGCGGCAACAATAAATAGGTGAGAGCCATTCTGCACAGCGTTATAATGCGGGCGGATCAGCGGAACCTGGGATAGCAATTTTCCGCCGGTTATCCTGACATTTACCATAAAGCGCCGGTATCCCAGAAAGCCTTTCCGGATGCTTTTTTCATTACATACAGCGGCTGCAGTGTAGAAGTGCCCGCTGTTTTTATGGAAGTTATAACGAATGCCGGAGGATTCCCACCGCTGCTTGGTTATCTGGAACATCTCCAGACCGTAGGTAGCGCCAAGAGCCAACGGGACGAGGATAAGGCCGGGGCGAAAACCATTTGTAAAGCCGGAATACAGACAGAAGGTGAAGATCGCGATAATGACTACAGGGGCGGCTTTTTTAAAAAGATAGCCAAGCGGGCTGTTTTTGGTGGGTAGATCTTGAATTGCGGTTAAGAACTGCCGGATCAAGATATCTTCTGTTTCAGAGGCTTCCCGGAAACGGTAGTGTTCGGTTAATTCCTGTTCATTTTTTGGCATGTTTTGTAACCCCCATAAATAAAAGATTTATGGAGATTATATCAAAATTAGAAAATTTTGTCTATAGTGATCATGTTGCACATCTGCAGAATGAAAAACTAGGATATAATATCTAAAAGTAAATAAAAAATATAAAATATCTATTTACATTTTATTAAAATTTTGGTAAGATTAGTTTGCCAGAAGTATGGCAGATATTGTAAGCGAAAGGGCCGGGCGATGAAGAAGGCCTTATTCGTTTTCTATTTCTTGTATACTAGTGTACTGATTCCAAGAGAATCCGGTCATTATTGATTGAATATACATCATAGGAACAAGAAGGGTGAGAAAGCTCGAATGATGTGTCATCCCTGATCTTGCTGTAAAGGCCAAAAGCGCCTTTGCCGATTAAGAGACAGGACATTCGGGAAAGGAGGGCTGCGCAAGGGGAATACGAAGGATGATACATTATTTAAGGGCGGCGTGACTGTGGCATAATGAAGCCGTTACCAGTCAGCAATGATATTTATGAAAGGTGTTTGTTGCACAGGAGGTAAGGTATGCAGATTTTTTTGGTTATTTTGAGCTTAGTGTTATTGATTTTCTTGTGTTTTAAGGGGGTTCCGATCTTCTTCTCGGCGATGATTTCTGGCATTTTCCTTCTTATCACAGCTGGTTTGAATCCAGTGGAACAGTTAACTACGACTTATGTAAATGGACTTGCAGGATACTTCGGAAAATTCTTTTTTATTTTCGTATTAGGCTCGCTGTTTGGAAAGCTGACGGATATCAGCGGTGCAGCAGATGCAATAGCAAAGACGATTATTGATAAATTAGGTGATAAATTTATCATTCCGTCCATCTTGATTGCTGGCGCGGTGCTTACCTATGGCGGCGTTTCCGTATTCGTTTGTATGTTTACTCTGTATCCTCTGATGGTTTCCCTGTTTAAAAAGGGAGACATTTCCAGAACCTTGATTCCGGCGGTATATTTCTGTGGCGCTGGTACATTTACTGGTATGATGCCAGGCTCTCCTCAGATTCAGAATCTGATGCCGGGCCAGATTTTGGGAACACCGGCAACTGCAGCTTTTGTACCTGGAATGATTTCTGCAGTATTTGAAGCTGTTTTGGTATTTGGGTTTATGATCTGGTATGCAAACCGGTGTAAGAAAAAAGGAATGCATTTTGAGATGACAGAGAAAGACCGGGCAATGCTTGAGTTAAAGAAGGACAAAGAGCTGCCCAGCTTCCTGATCGCGTTAATCCCCATGATTATCCTGTTAGTTGTTCTGAATATCTTTAAGCTTTCCGCAGAGGTTTCTCTGTTTGTAGGCTTTATGTCTGGCCTGATTTTCTACTGCAAACAAATGCCGTGGAAGGATATTTGGAAACACTTAAGCGATGGAACAAAGGATGGAACAGGATCGCTGTTTAATACCTCAGCAGTAGTAGGCTTTGGTTCTCTGGTACAGGTAACTCCGGCATTCGAAACCCTGATTGGAGGAATCACCAGTATTGGCGGTAGCCCGCTGATTGCATCCGGATTGGCAGTTACGATTCTGGCAGGTGTGTGCGGCTCCGGTTCCGGCGGATTGGGCATCGTTCTTCCTATCCTCAAAGATTACTTTGTGCCAATGGGTGTAAATCTGGAAGCACTCCACAGAGTTTGTGCCCTGGCTTGCTTAGGCCTGGATTCCTTGCCTCATAATGGTCTGGTGGTGTCCGTATTGAATGTTACAGAGAATGATCACCGGCATTCCTATTACCCAGTATTTATTACTACCTGCGTTATCCCGCTGATCACTTTAGTATTTATGATCATGCTATTCTATATGTTCGGGATGGCTTAAAACTGGTTTTCAATTAAGGAGGAGTTCATATGTATATTGATTTTCCAGAAGTACATACACCGATTCAGGGGATGGAAAATGTACCTATTCCTAATATGGTAACTATTCGGCAGAGCTATGACCCTTCAAAAATCGAAGATGTAAAAGGCCATATGCGGACGGAGCTGGAGAAGGTTCAGAATAAAGAGAGCTATAATGGCAAACGGATCTGCATCACTGCAGGAAGCCGCGGCATTCCGGATATGGATGTGATGATTCGGGTGATCTGTGATACCTTAAAGGAGTGGGGGGCAGAGCCATTTATCATTCCTTCTATGGGAAGCCATGGGGGCGCTACTGCAGAGGGACAGGTAGAAATGCTGGAGGGCTATCATATTACGGAGGAAACTATGGGAGTTCCTATTCTCTCTTCCATGGAAGTGGTGCAGTATGATGAGCTCAACGGGATTCCGCTGTACTGTGATAAATACGCTTTTGAGTCTGATGGAATTGTAATTTTTAATAAGGTAAAGCCTCATACAGATTTCAGAGGACCTCATGAAAGCGGCCTGGCAAAGATGATTGCCATCGGCATCGCCAAGCATAAAGGGGCCAGTATGTTCCACAGTTTTGGTTTCCACCGCTTCACTGAGCTGATCCCTCCAGTGGCGGAGAAGTTCCTGGAGAAATGCCCCTTCGCTTTTGGAGTTGGCGTGGTGCAGAATGCCTATGACGATATATGCAATATCGAGGTGTGCAATAGGGATGATTTTATGGAAACCGATGCCCGTCTCTTAGAGATTGCCAAAGAGCGGATGGCCAAGTTCCAGTTTGATGACATTGATGTATTGATTATCGATGAGATCGGCAAGAATATCAGTGGCAATGGCCATGACCCCAATGTAACCGGGAGAAACATTACCCACACATTTCATGACACGTTGAAGCTGCGGAAGCTGTTTATCCGCGGTATTACACCAGAGGCTCATCACAATGGCTGCGGCCTAGGTTCTGCGGATGTGACTACCAGGCGATGCTTAAATGACGTGGACTGGGAAGTGACCTGGACCAATGTGCTGACCACTGGCTTGATGGATGCCTGCCCTATCCCACTGTATGTGAATACAGATAAGGAGGCAGTGTTGATGTGTATTCGTTGCTGTCATAACTTAGACTATAAGAATGCCAGAGTGGTTCACATTAAGAATACCCTGTGCCTGAATGAGATCCAGGTATCTGAGCCTTTATATGAGGCGATTAAGGATCTGGAAGGGATCAGCTATGTAAGCGGTCCGGCGCCCATGTACTTCAACGAAGAGGGAATGATGGATTAATCCATAAAAACTGCTGTGCAGAGCAAACGCCAGGAAGACCTGGCCTGCTCTGCACAGTTTTTTTGCAGAAAAGAAGAAAATGTGCTATGATACCCTCAGTGGATAAAGGGATACACGCCCCTTTGTCCACTGAGGGTATCTATAATAGGTGATAAAAGCACTCCACAGAGGAATGGGGGATAGAGATGAAAGAAAATTATAAGCTAATCATTTCTTATGACGGCACGCGATACTATGGATGGGAGCACCAGCCTAATACAGAGATGACGATCCAGGGAAAGCTGGAGCAGGTTCTGAGTCGGATGGTAAATGCACCTGTAGAGCTTATTGGCGCGGGGCGGACGGACGCAGGGGTTCACGCTAAGGGGATGGTGGCCAATGCGCATATGGATTTGAAACGATCAACAGAAGAAATACGGGATTATGTAAACAACTATCTTCCGGATGATATCTGTGTTCGGGAGGTGCGCAGGGCGGGCAGCCGGTTTCACAGCAGGTACAATGCGATCGGCAAGACTTATTGCTATACCTGCTATGTAGGGGCGTTAAAGCCAGTATTTAACCGAAAATATGTATATATCCCCGAAGAAAAACCAGATGTGGAGAGGATGCAAGAGGCAGCCTCTTATCTAATGGGAACCCATGATTTTAAAAGCTTTTGCCATAATCCCAAAATAAAAAAATCTACTATCCGCACCGTAGACCGGATTGAAATAGGAAAAAAGGGGGATTATCTTAATTTTACCTATCATGGAACTGGATTTTTACAGTATATGGTGCGGATTTTAACTGGCACTCTGCTGGAGGTAGGATATGGGAAACGGGCGCCAGAGAGCATGAAAGAGCTTTTGGAAGCAAAAGACCGTTCCCAGGCTGGGCTTACCGCACCGCCTCAGGGTCTCTGCCTGATGGAAGTGGATTATGATTAATCTATCCTCAACGGGGAAGGGGACATAAAAGAGAGGAGCAGCATGGGAGATTCAGAGAATCGAATAAAGAAAAAAGGCATTCTGGTGGTAAGCTTCGGCACCAGCTACAACGAAACACGGAAAGCATCCATTGAAGCGATTGAACAGGCGATCGCAGATGCCTTTCCAGAGTTTTCCGTGCGCCGGGCCTTCACCAGCCGGCGGATTATTAAAAAACTCCGGGAGCGGGACGGATTGGTGGTCGAACACGTAGTGGAGGCGCTCCTGCAAGCGGCAGAGGATGGGATCCACACAATGATCGTGCAGCCGACACATATGATGGCTGGTTTTGAATATATGGCTTTGGCCAATGTGTTGGAGGAGAATCGGCACCGGTTTGCCCAGCTGATTCTGGGGGAGCCTCTGTTAAGCAGTAAGCAGGATGATAAGGCGGTGGTGCAGGCAGTGACTGAGGCGAATGCTTCCTATGATGATGGGAGAACTGCCATTTGCCTGATGGGCCATGGAACGGATGCCGGGTCGAACCAGATTTACAGAAGGTTTCAGCAGGTATTAAGGGATGCAGGCTTTGTCCATTATTATATTGGGACAGTAGAAGCAGAGCCTTCTTTAAAGGATATCGTAGCAGCGGTCAGGGAAGTAGGAACATATCAAAAAGTTGTCCTGTCGCCTCTGATGGTGGTAGCGGGAGATCACGCTAATCACGACATGGCCGGGGCAGATCCAGATTCCTGGAAATGTGTGTTTGAGGCAGAAGGGTATAAGGTGGAGTGCATTCTCAGGGGGCTGGGAGAGCTTCCGGCGATTCAGGCCCTCTATGTAGCTCATGCCCGTGCCGCAATGAACCGCCTTGCGGAAATTGAACTTGGGAAAAAATAGGGTGTATCCAAGTTCTATTCTCCTGCGTCTCAGAATATTCTAATTATAAATCCGATTCCCTTTCCCAATTCTAATTTGATGGGGAATTTGGGACAAGGGCTTATCCGGGGAATATGAGGAGGATATAAAATGAGAAAAGTTGCAGATCGAAGGCGGATACTGTGGGCTATCCTGATTGCCTGGGTATTTGTAGTGAGGTGTTTGAGCGGCTGCAGTGTAGGAAAGGATGATGGAGGGAAGGTACGTGATCTAGAATTCACCGTAGTGGGGGATGGGGAGGTGCCCCCAGAGCTGTTAAAAACCATTGAGGAGAAAAAGAGTGAGGTATTTAAGCTGACCTACTCGGATGGACAGAGTCTTTACATAGTGAGTGGATATGGGGAGCAGCCTACCGGGGGCTACAGCATAACCATAGAAGATTTGTATTTAACGGAAAATTCCATTATTTTGGATACCGATTTAAAGGGCCCGGAAAATGGCGAGGACGGTGGGACAGAGAAGTCTTATCCCTATATTGTGGTGAAAACCGAGTATTTGGAAAATCCGGTAGTATTCCAGTGATATGTTATTAATAATCCTTTTTAATCCATTTATCATATGATATAATGAGCTTTGCGGCGATGCGCGCTTGCGAGCATCGACATAAAGCGAAAAACGCATCGAGACGTTAGTCGAGATGATATAATGAGCTTTGCGGCGATGCGCGCTTGCGAGCATCGACATAAAGCGAAAAAC